>NZ_DATAGQ010000069.1:0-21493 GCF_036263595.1 Geminicoccus sp.
ATGGGGAATCTGGACAGCGGACAATCCATCAAGGCCAGCGGCCGTTCCAGCCGCAGCACAGGCCGGACACAAACCCGCACCCGACCGGGCAATCCAGAAAAACCGTACGATGACCTTGACCCGCAGAGGGCGTCCACACAAGCCCTTCAGCAGCGACAGGTCAGGCTTGTCGATGTCGACGGTGCGCCAGACCAGGATCGTGACGATGATGCCCGGCGGCACGTTCGCCAGGAACAGCCAGTGCCAGGAGAAGCTCTCGGTGAGCCAGCCGCCCAACGTCGGGCCGATGGTGGGCGCCATGGTGGCGACCAGACCGATCATGACGGACACGGTGGCGCGCCTGGCGGGCGGGAACAGGATGAAGCTCGTCGCAAACACGGTCGGGATCATTGCCCCGCCGAGAAAGCCCTGCAGCACCCGCCACGTGACCATCTCACCGATCGAGCCGGCGGTAGCGCATAGGAACGAAGCGATCGTGAAGGTGCCACAGGACACTGCAAACAGGATGCGGGTGGAGACGACGCGGGACAGCATGCCCGACAGCGGGATCATCACGACCTCCGCGATCAGATAGCTGGTCTGTACCCAGGCGATCTCATCGGAACTGGCAGCTAGTCCGGCCTGGATCTCGCGAAGGGATGAACTGACGATCTGGATGTCCAGGATCGCCATGAACATCCCGAACACCATGGCGAAAAAGCCCAAGACCGCCATCCGGTCCGGACCTGCCGCAGCAGTGCTGTCCGCCGCCGCTGGCGGCGGGGCGCTGGTCGTAGCGGCGCCCATGAGGTCTTATAGCCTGCCCACCAGCATGCCGGACCGCTCCTTGGACGGTGCCGCGCCGAACACCCCCTCCGTGGCAAGGCCGCCATTGCCTTCGTCGCGCGTATCGACGCTGACCTCCACCGACAGGCCAGGACGCAAGAGGCCGGCCAAGGGGTTGTCGGGTGCCAACTCGATGCGAACCGGCACGCGCTGGACGATCTTCGTGAAGTTGCCGGTCGCGTTCTCGGCCGGCAGCAGGCTGAACTCGGCACCGCTGGCCGGCGCAACGCTGGCGATGATCCCCTCGATCTCCCGGTCCGGCCACGCATCCACCGCAAGCTTTACGACCTGGCCGATCCGCATGCCGCCGATCTGGGTCTCCTTGAAGTTTGCGAGGATGTGGACATCCGGCAACGGCACCACGACCATGGTCTGGCTGCCCGCGCGAAGATACTGCCCGACCTGGACGGACTTGCCGCCGACGACTCCATCCACGGGAGCGCGGACCGTGGTGGCATCGAGGTCGGCCTGGGCGCTATGCAGCTTGGCTTCCGCCTGGTGCAGGGCAGCTTGTGCCTCGTTCTGCTCGGCATGAAGGACGTCCAGTTGGCCCTTGGCCGCAGTCAGGTCGGCCTCGGCCTGCCGCAGTGCCGCTTGCGCCTTCGCCGTCTCCGCGTTCGCCTGCTCCAGGCTCTCGCGGCTGGCCCATCTGGCTGTGGCCAGCTTGTTCGAGCGCGCGAACTCGGAACGAGCGAGTTCAGCCTGAGCGCTTGCCGATTCGACACCGGCAGCCGCCCGTTCGATCATGGTCTGCTGGAGCACGATCTGTGAGCCGATGGTAGCAATCCGCGCCTTTTGTGCCTCGACCGCCGCGCTGGCAGCAGCCAGCGCGGCGTCGACGTCAGTAGGGTCGATCTCGAACAGCACGTCGCCGGCGTGAACGCGCTGATCGTCGGTCACATGAACGGCCTGGACCAACCCCGCAACCTTTGGCGCGATCGGCGCAATGTCGGCCTCCACGTAGGCATTATCGGTCGACTGGATGAATCGCCACTGGTGCCAGTACTCCCAGCCCGCATAGCTGCCGCCAAGAATTGCAGCGGCAGCCAATCCGCCGGCCACGGCCTTCTTCACGATCGTCATCGACAGATCCCCGACGCTGCCGCCCCAGAAGAGGCTGGCCGGC
The DNA here is from genome assembly GCF_036263595.1 of Geminicoccus sp. Lineage (NCBI taxonomy): Bacteria > Pseudomonadati > Pseudomonadota > Alphaproteobacteria > Geminicoccales > Geminicoccaceae > Geminicoccus > Geminicoccus sp. The sequence goes on from NZ_DATAGQ010000069.1 coordinate 1,952, forward strand.
GCTATCGTTCACGGAATGGCAGATGGAGCAGATAAACCGCTAGATCAAGAGGAACTGAACCGTTCAGTTTTGGCAGAGCTGCATGGCGAAATTGCTCCGCCAGTGAGCATCATACCTCTTGAAGCGGCTCCTCTCACAGCCGTATGTAGTATGAACTGAACAGTTCAGTTCAGGAATGGCCGTTGGAGTTTGTAGCTTGATCACCGGCGGGATGGAGATGCGTGCCGATGTGGGTGGCAAGGCAGAGGCGGTGCTTGCCGCGGCACGGCAACTGTTCATGGAGCGCGGCTACGGCGCTACGAACATGGACGACATTGCGCGAGGTGCCAAGGTCGGCAAGGCGACGGTGTACGAGTACTTCCAGAGCAAGGAGGATCTTTTTGCAGCCGTCGTCATCCGTGAATGTACCGCACACGCACGCATGCTTCAGGCGCTCGACGATCTCTCCGGAGACCTGCGGACCCGGCTGATCCGCTTTGCGCAGGCCTTCTTGGACTTCATCATTCGCCCCGAGATCATCAACGTCTACCGGACGATCATCGCCGAATCGGTACGGGCTCCACATTTGGGCACCAGCTTCTACGAGTCTGGCCCGATTCGCGTTCGCAGCGCGCTGGCGCATGTACTGGCCGAGGCCAGTGCACGCGGTGAAATCGAGGCCGCCGATCCGGAACGAGCGGCGGTCGACCTGATCAGCCTAGTCCGCGCCGACCTGCATCTGCGCGCCCTCTTCGCGGTGCCGACCCTGCCGGCTCCTACCGAGAAACGGCAGTTGGCGCAGCAGGCCGTGGACCGCTTCCTGAAGGCCTACGCACCCGCCGTCGCTTGACGCTTCGTGACCGCTCGTCGACGATCCCTCCATGAGCGGCGGACGCCGCACGGGAGAAAACGCCATGGCCACGAGAAGATTTACCTTGGGCGCGATCGCGCTGACGGCCGCATTGGTCGCGGGCAATGTCGCGGACGCCAAGGAATGGAAGACGATACGTTTCGGTACCGAAGGCGCCTACGCTCCGTTCAACTATGTGACGCCGGAAGGCGAACTGGCCGGGTTCGACGTCGATATTGCCAACGCGCTCTGCGTGGAGCTCAACGTGGAGTGCGAGCTGGTCCAGCAGGACTGGGACGGCATGATCCCGGCGCTGATGGCCAACAAGTACGATGCCATCATCGCCTCCATGTCGATCACGGATGAGCGCAAGCAGCGCATCGACTTCACGGACAAGTACTACAATACGCCGACTCGCCTCGTCGCGAAAAAGGGCTCCGGCATTGATGGAACGCCCGAGAGCCTCTCGGGGAAGAAGATCGGGGTGCAGCGCGAGACCGTGCAGGATCGTTATGCCACGGAAGTCTTCGAGCCCGCTGGTGCCGAGATCGTCCGGTATGGCACAGGTGACGAAGCCAATCTCGACCTAGTCGCCGGCCGTGTCGACGTCCGATTGGAAGACTCGGTCGTCCTCTCCGAGAACTTCCTGAAGAAGGACGAGGGTACCGACTTCGAGTTTATCGGTCCTCCCTTCAGCGACCCGAAATGGTTCGGCTACGGTGCAGGCATCGGCGTACGCAAGGGCGAGACCGATCTTGTCGAGCTGCTGAACAAGGGCATCACGGCGCTGCGCGCCAACGGCAAGTACGACGAGATCCAGAAGAAGTACTTCGACTTCGACGTCTACGGGAGCTGACCTTCTCCATACCTGCTGCGGTGGCCGCCCGGTCCCGCAGCAGGCGGATGCTGACGGCGTCGGAGGACGGTCATGTTCGACCTGCACGGCTATGGCTGGACGATCCTGGATGGCGCCCGGCTGACGCTCGCGGCGGCGGTCGTGTCCGCCGTGCTGGCGGTGGCCATGGGGATCGGCGCGGCCCTCCTGCGCCTGTCGCCGAACCGCTTCGCCAACGCCCTGGCGCTTGGCTACACCACGGTGATTCGTGGCATTCCAGATCTCGTGCTGATGCTGCTGATCTTCTTCGGCGGCCAGATCGGCGTGAACAGCCTGGTCGCGCGGATCGACGTCTGGATCGAGGCACGAGGCGGCGAGCCGATTGGCTATCTAGACATCAACCCGTTCATCGCCGGCGTCATCACCCTCGGCTTCATCTATGGCGCCTATATGGCGGAAACGTTCCGCGGCGCCATCCTCGCTGTCCCTGCCGGGCAGCTCGAAAGCGCCCGGGCCTTCGGGATGACCGGTGGTCAGGTCTTTCGCCGGATCCTGTTTCCACAGGCGGCCCGTCATGCCTTGCCGGGCGTGACCAACAACTGGCTGGTGCTCCTGAAATCGACGGCCCTCCTTTCAGTGCTGGGGCTCGACGACATGGTGCGCAAGGCGCAGTACGCCGTGGGCGCTACCAAGCTGCCGTTCACCTTCTACCTGTTCGTGGCGGCGCTGTTCCTGCTGTTCACCAGCTTGTCGCTCCTGGTCCTGCGCACGCTCGAGGCGCGCGCCCAACGCCCCTACCGCTAGAGGACGCGCCGATGGACTTCAGCGTCGTCTTCGAGAGCTGGCATCTTTATGCATGGGGCCTTTGGACGACCCTCTGGATGGTGGCGGTGTCTCTGGCCGTAGGCCTGTTGCTCGCGGTCCCGGTCGGGATCATGCGTGCCAGCAGCAACCCGCTGATCAATGCGCCGGCCTGGTTCTACACCTACTGCTTCACCGGCACGCCACTGCTGGTCCAGCTGTTCTTGATCTATTACGGCCTCGGCCAGTTCGAGGTGGTCCGTGACAGCCCGTTCTGGTTCCTCCTGCGGGAGGCATGGTTTTGCGCGCTGTTGACCTTCGTGCTCAATACGGCCGCCTATACGGCGGAGATCCTGCGCGGCGCGATCCAGAACACGCCCAAAGGTGAGATCGAGGCGGCTCGGGCCTGTGGCATGTCCAGGCCGCTGATGCTCCGCCGCATCATCCTGCCGAGCGCATTCCGCCGCGCGCTGCCCGCTTACGGCAACGAGATCATATTCATGCTGCACGGCAGTTCGATCGCCAGCATCGTCACCATTATCGACATCACCGGTGCTGCCCGCCTGGTCCAGTCCCGCTTCTATGCACCGTTCGAGGCCTTCATCACGGCCGGCATCCTCTACCTGATCCTCACCTGGACGATCACGCTGGCCATGCGCCGCCTGGAGCGCTCATGGTTCGCTCATCTGCGGCCGCGCGAAGGCTGATCCGGTGGATCGGGACGGCCATCAGCTCGTGGTGAGGATACGCGGCTATCGGGCCGAGGACGCATCGCCGCTCTCGGGCTTGTATGTACAATCGGTCGAGCAACTGGGCTGCCGCGACTATTCTGCCGAACAGGTCGCGGCGTGGGTGTCGCTCGCTCCTTCGCCCGAACGACTGCACGACCTGATCCGTGACGGCCGCGTACGGCTGGTTGCTGCCGACGGATCGGACCGGCCAGTTGCGTTCGCCGACCTCAAGAGCGATGGCCATATCCACTTCTTCTACTGTCTGCCGGAAGCGGCAGGGCAAGGTGTTGCCAGCGCGCTCTATGACAAGGTGGAACGGTTCGCAAGGGACCGAGCGCTGAACAGCCTCTATGCAGAAGCGAGCGAGGCGGCATGCCGCTTTTTCCTGAAGAAAGGGTTTACCGTCCTGTCCAAGCGCCAGTTCGACGTCGCTGGCGTGCCGATCCACAACTATGCAGTGGAGAAGACGCTGGGCCGCTGAGCGCAACGGAGCCGGGAAGGACACAGCTGCCTGAAGGTTCGATCCTGGACCAACTGGATACGGTTAGGCAACTGCAGCTTCGGCCGCGCAGCCTGCGCGGCAGCTTCATTCCTTTCATTATGTGAGAACTTGGGGGAGATCCGCCATGTGCGTCGTCTGCTATGTAAATGAAGCCGAGAAACAGAAGATCGTCGCCTACAACGCCGAGTTCCACAAGGTCACCAAGAGCCCATATGGCCCTGATGACGAGATCGGGATGCTGAATGTCATCGACGGAGCCTCGCGTGCTGCCATCCTGGGCCGTGCGGATGCGACCCGGATCTTCGACCTGTCGGTGGACCACTTCATCGGCATGCCCGGCTGGTTCGGTGCTGGCGACCAGCCCTACCAGATCTGGATGACCCACACCCCCGCCGGTGAGATCGCTGGCAACAGCATGGGAGTAAGCCTGGAGGCGAATCAGCTCGTCGCTTACTCAGGCGACGCCATCTCCATGTATACCCACTGCGGCACGCATATCGATACGTTCAACCACTTCGGCTACAACGGGAAGATCTTCAACGGCTTCAGTGCCGAGGAGCATCTCGGCAGCCGGGCCTGGACCAAGTGCGGCCCGGAAAAGTACCCGCCGATCCTGGCGCGCGGCATCCTGCTGGACGTCGCCGCCATGCATGGCGTGGAGACGCTGCCGCCCAGCTACGGCATCGGGGCGAAGGACCTTCAGGACTGCCTCAAGCACCAGAAGCTGGAGCTTAAGCTTGGCGACGTCGTGCTGATCAACACGGGGCAGTTGAAGAAATGGCCGGACCACAGCTTTACGAAGGACACGCCCGGCCTGAACCGCGAGGGCGCCGAGTTCCTGTGCAAGAACGGCGCGATCATGATCGGTGCCGACAACCTGACCCTGGAACAGACGCCCGGCGCCCATCCGCTGAACTTCTTCCCCGTGCACACCTACCTTCTGGCTGAAGCCGGCGTGCCGATCCTGGAAATGGCGTTCCTCGACGAACTCATCGCCGAGAAGGTCCACGAGTTCGCGTTCTTCGGCGCATGCATCAAGCTGCGCGGCGCGACCGGCACGCCGATGCGTCCCGTGGCGATGCCCCTGCTGTAGCCCGACCATGGGTCTGGCATCGACCTCAGCACAACGTTGAAGGAGCCGGGAATGTAAGAACCGGGGTCGTCGCCGGTTCGTTTTGCCACCGAGGATCTGGTCGGTGGATTCTCCGCCTGCGAGCACGGCTCGTCGTCTTTGTCGCGCCGCGCTCGCAGTCGATGGTTGATCGGGCTGAATGAAAAGTGTCGCAGCGCAGGTGCTTGCGCCGAGAGGGTGGCCACGGCCGCCCGACATGCTGTTCTGCGGTGGCCCGTTCTGGCGCCACCCTGCCGATTTGCCCCACATTCAGAGGCTGCTGCAGTAGCCGGCCAGCCGAGCCGGGCCGGGCGCACCGTGCTCGGTCGCGCCGTGCGGCATCATCAACAAGATCAGGGAGAACAAGTAATGTCGCTGCTGACGCGAGCGGCCGATGGCTATGGTCATCTCCGGCAGGTGTTCGCTGATCCAAGGGGCAAGGCGACTGGGCAGATTGTCCGTGAAGTGACCGACGTTGCGCAGCGCACAGGCTCCTCGCCCGAATGGTACTTCATCAACTTCGCCTACCGCCGCGAAGCCGGCGACTACACCCAGTACCTTCATCGGAAGCAAGGCTACGCCCTTTGGCAGAAACTCATGACAAGCGAGAGCGCCACCGTTCTTCATGACAAGCTCAAGCTCCACGAGCTTCTCCGGGGCCTGGGATTCCCGCTAACTACGCTATTGGCCGACAATGACGGCGCCACATTCCGGGTGGACGGAACGGAGCGTCATGTCGGCGACCATGCGGCCTTCGTGGCACTTGTGCGTGAACTGCTTGGCCGATCCGCCACCGGAAGCATCTTCGCAAAGCCGGTGGACGGCAGCCGTGGACATGGCTGCCATCGGATCGACAGTGCCGATGCCAATCTCGAAGAGGTATATGCGCAGGCGCAGGCCACCCATTACCTGTTCGAGGAAACGCTCATCCAACATCCGTCACTTGCTGCCATGAATCCCCCTAGCGTCAACACTATCCGCGTCCTCACATGCGGCGAACCAGGTGAGCCGGCGACCGCATTTGCAGCTATTCTGCGTTTGGGTGTGGGCGGCAGTGCCGTGGACAACGCCAGCCACGGCGGCATCTTCGTCGGCCTGGAAATGGAGACGGGCCGGCTGTTCCCGGAGGCACGGGAGTTCTTCAAGCATGGCGGGAATGTCTATACGACGCATCCCGATAATGGCTTTCGCTTTGAAGGCGCTCAGGTCCCGCATTTCGATGAGGTGCTCAAGGTTGCCGAGCGTGCCACCGCGCACGTTCCGCACGACCTGATTGGCTGGGATATTGCCGTGACCGAGGCCGGACCGGTCATCATTGAAGGGAATGCGTCGCCGCATTTGCCGATGATGGAAATCGGCCTGGGGCAAGGGCTGCTGGCGTACCCACCTTTTCGCAAGCTCTGCCAGCGGATGATGAGCGCGGGATAAGCAGCAGCATCTCAGATCCTCCTTAAGCTTGTGCAGCCGGCAAGAACGCCGCACCTTTGCGGCTTGCGTCTACTATATCAGACGATATTCTCTCATCATGGATACAGAAGCCGACCTTTCCTGGATGATCGGCAAGCGTGTCGCGCAGCGGCGTGCTGTGCTCAGGCTGTCGCTGGAGGATCTGGCTGCGCGTGCCGGCGTCAGCCGCGCCATGATCTCGCGGATCGAGCGGGGCGAGGTGCATGCGAGCGCCGTCTTGCTGGACAAGCTCTGCGGGCGCCTCGGCATCACCCTTTCGGAGCTGTTCGCCCGCGAGATGCCATCACCCCTGTTGCGGCGGGCCGACCAGCCGGTCTGGCAGGACCCATCCAGCGGCTACCTGCGGCGAGAGGTGGCTCCATCCGGAACCGGATCGCCAGCTCGGATCGTCGAGGTCGAGTTCCCCTCGGGTGCGGAGGTATCGTTCGAACCGAGCTTGCCAAGGCTGGTCGACCAGCATGTCTGGATGCTGGAAGGTAGGATGGAGATCGCCACAGCGGGAGCCGTCCACATCTTGTCAGCCGGCGACTGCCTGCACATGCGCATCGCCGATGGCAATACCTTCCGCAACATCAGCGACCAGCCAGCCCGCTACGCTGTCATCCTCGCTATGGAGCCGGTGCCATGACTTCTCATGTCATACGCTTGCTCAGCCCGATGGAGGCGCAGGACAGGCGTGCAGACCTGGTCGAACTGCTGGTCGACGCGGTCGAGAGCGGCGCTTCGGTAAACTTCGTCTGGCCCATGACCCGCGCCAAGGCCGAGGCCTGGTGGGAGGGAGCGCTGGCGAGCCATGCCCGAGGCGAGCGCCTGATTTTCAGCGCCGAGGTAGCGGGCAAGCTGGATGGGACCGTGCAACTGATCTTGGCACCTCAGGAGAACCAGTTTTTCCGAGCCGACCTCGCCAAGATGCTCGTGCACCGGCGGGCAAGATGCCAGGGGCTTGGCACCAGGCTGATGCAGGCCGCCGAAGCGGAGGCCCGGCGGATTGGGCGTACGCTGCTCACGCTGGATACAAAGGCCAGGAGCGCTGGCGAGCGGCTCTATGCGCGGCTCGGCTGGACCAAGGTCGGCGAGATACCGGACTTCTCGGCCAGTGCCGATAACCTTTCCCGACGGCCGGCCAGCTTCTTCTACAAGATGCTTTGACCCGAGCAGGAAGCGCTTGACGTGGTACAGGCGACCGTAAATACTTAACCATATGGTTAATAGAATGGCCCCGACGCTCGACCGTACCTTTGCCGCGTTGGCGGATCCAACCAGGCGTGCCCTCCTGGCACGCCTGCGGGAAGAGGATGGGCTGTCGGTATCGGAGCTGGCGCGCCCGTTCAGCGTATCGCTCCCGGCGATCATGAAGCATTTGGATGTCCTGTCCGATGCCGGGCTGGTCACCCGAAGCAAGACCGGCCGCACGGTCACGTGCCGATTGAATGCCGATCCCATGGAGGAAGCGATGGCGTGGCTCACCCGCTACGAGCGCTTCTGGACGGAGCGCCTCGACCGGCTCGCGGCGTTCCTGGAGCAGGATCCTCCGCCCGAGGGAACTGTCGCATCCGAGGAGGATGAATGTCGACCCGACCCAGCCTCACCATCCGACGCCGCCTGAAGGCAGCACCTGCGAAGGTCTGGTCCGCCTGGACGGAGCCCGAGCACCTCCGCCGGTGGTTTGGTCCGGATGGTGGACCTACGCTGATCGCGGACGTCGACGTGCGGGAAGGCGGCCGCTTCCACATGGCCTTCCATACGGAGGATGGAGAGCGCCATGACGTCAGCGGCGTCTACCGCGAAGTGATTCCCCACGAGAAGCTCGTCTTCAGCTGGGGGTGGCGGACGATGCCAGAGCGCGAGTCGCAGGTAACGCTCACGCTGACGCCGGATGCGGACGGCACGGTGCTGACACTCCTGCACGAACAGTTGTTCGACGAAGCCGTGCGCGACGCGCATCAGCAGGGTTGGAGCGGCGCGCTCGACAAGCTGGAGGCATATGTCGCTCAGTGAGCGCAGGTTTCCCGAGATCAGAGGAGGAACAGATGCAGATGCAACCGATCGTGTCCCGAGACGAATGGCTGAACGCCCGTACCGCACTCTTGCGCAGGGAGAAGGAACTAACGCGGGCGCAGGACGAACTTGGCCGCCAGCGCCGGGCACTGCCCTGGGTGCGGGTCGACAAGCCCTATGTCTTCGACGGACCCAACGGGAAGGTAGCGCTGGCCGACCTGTTCGACGGCCGGAGTCAGCTGATCGTGCAGCACTTCATGTTCGGCCGGGCTGGAAGGAAGGCTGTGTCGGATGCTCCTTCCTGGCCAATCACGTGGACGCCGCCCGCCAGCACCTGGAACATCATGACGTGACTTTCGTAGCGGTCTCCCGCGCGTCGCTCGCCGAGATCGAGCCGTTCGGGAAGCGGATGGGCTGGCGGTTCCTATGGGTGTCGTCCTTCGGCAGCAACTTCAATTACGACTTCAACGTGTCTTTCACGGCGGAAGATGCCGAGAAGAACGAGGCCTACTACAATTATGAAATAGGTCCGTTCCAGATCGAAGAACTGCCCGGCATCAGTGTGTTCTACAAGGACGGGGACGGCGATATCTACCACACCTACTCATCTTACGGCCGTGGCGCGGAATCACTGATCGGTACCTACAGCTTTCTCGACCTGACGCCGCTCGGCCGAAACGAGAACGGGCCGCAGGGCAATCTGGCGGATTGGGTTCGCCATCACGACCGCTACGAGGATGCTCCGACTGACGCGGCCTGCGGATGCGCGGCTCAGTCCGCCGCCGCCTGATCTTCCACCCGGCCGACCCGCAGTGCGAGCGGCCAGCGGACGGTTCGACAGGCCTGGGGGTCGCCCCAGGCACCGGCGAGCTTCCTCGTGAAGTCGTCGATCGACCCTTGGCCGGCGGCTTTTTCCAACCGGCGAACCGCCGACCACGTGCCGACATAGCCAAGCAGGTCGCCAAGCGTCCACTGGACCTGGATGTCCAGCATCGGCGCCTCGATCACGGCGAACGGGAAGGGCAGGGAGCGGTAGCCTTCCTCGACATGCCGTCGCTCACTTGGCCAGTAGGGCCCGAGTGCGTCCCAGTAGAAATGCTGCAGGAGCGGCTCGACCTGCGGCTCGTCCACGTGGAGTACGCCGTAGCTGATCAGCGCGAGGATTGAACCTGGGTACGTCACCCGGCGCACCTCCGCATAGAAGGCTGGCAGGTCGAACCAATGGGCGGCCTGTGCCACCGTCACCAGATCGACCGTGCCGGCCTGCATGCCGCTGCGCTCGGCGGGTACTAACCTGTACGCTACGCGCGGGTGGGCATCGGCATGAGCGATCTGCTCGGCGCTGGCATCGGTTGCGACGACCCGATCGAACCGTTCCGCCAGCAGTACCGACAGCTGTCCGGTGCCACAGCCGCAATCGAGGGCCAGGTGCCGGTCGGGTGCGACATCCGCGAGGAACTGGACCAGGGCCGCTGGATAGGTGGGACGGTGGGCAGCATAGCCGGCCGAGTTGGTGGAGAAGTGGTCCTTGAACGGTCGGGTCATGGCGCTGCTGGGCCTGAATTGGAGGATGGGGATGTCACTGCTGTCCCGCAGAGATCGAGGTCCCAGTTCTGCCCGACCAAGTCTTGGCCAAATGACCGATGCCGCGCCTCGTCGACCACCCGGAAGCCGGCGGCTTCGTAGATGCGGCGGGCAGAGAGCAGCACATCATTGGTCCAGAGCGTTAGGGTCCGGTAGTTCCTGGCGCGCGCGAATTGGATGCACTCATCGACGAGGCGCCGGCCCAACCCAGATCCCCGCATCGACGGCTCGACGTAGAGCAGGCGGAGCCGGGCCCGGTCGTTGCTCTCCTTGACCAGAAATACCGAGCCCACCACGGAGCCGCCGCGATCGACAATCCAACTGCTCTCCCAGACAGGATCGAAGTCGCGCACGAATTTTGCCAGGATCTCCGCGGCTAGCGCTTCATAGGACTCGTTCCAGCCGAATTCCTGGGCGTAGAGCAGGGCCTGACGATGGATCACCCAGCCTATGTCGCCCGGTCGATGGCGGCGCAAGACCCATGGCTCCCCTCGTGCAGGCTGACCGGCGAGGATCTCCCTGACCGCGCTCATCGCATGGACCAGCTTGCTGCGTTGCTCGCCCGACAACCGCTGAAGCAACGCCGCGACGTCTGCCTCGGAGGTGAGGTCCAATGGTTCGAAGGCGGCACGGCCGGCAGGCGTCAGGATCAGCAGGCTCTGCCGCCTGTCGAGCGGCGAAGGCATGCGAAGCAGCAGGCCCAGTGCCGCGAACCTCTTCAGGATCCGGCTGAGATAGCCTGCATCAAGACCAAGTTCCCGGCCGAGTTCGGTGGCGGTCCAGTCGTCACGGTGCGCCAGCTCGTAGAGCACTCGTGCTTCGGTCAGCGAGAACGCGCTGTCGAGCAGCCTCTCTTCGAGCAGTCCAAGCTGCCGCGTGTAGAAGCGGTTGAAGTCGCGCACGACCCCGACTTGGCCGTCCAGGCCCGCAGGAACATCCATGGCATTCCTCTCAACGCGGAATGCTGCGGCAATAAGTTGACTCAGTCAACGATCCGGTGAGCTTTATAGCGGTGCGTAGTCGATCTCCATGAATGCGTCGACTTCAGGCACCCAGCGTTCGCGCACGAATGCTACATGGTCCGGATGCTCGTTATAGGCCCGGTAGGCCTCGGCATCCGCGAACTCCATCGAGAAGCCGAAATGATAATCATTCTTCGGGCTGACCTGCCGCAACTGCTCGAAAGTCTGCACGCCCGGTATGGCCGCCAGAACCCGGGCCGCCTGCATGAAGTCAAGCTCTGCATTCGAGCCTTCCGCATGTTTGAGGCGAAACACTACGGTGTGACGGATCATGTAAATCTCCAGTTCTAGCGCTGCCGCTCATGGGGGCCCTTAGCAAGTGCGTGCGGAAGAAGTCTCCAATGAGCCCGCTCAGCATTGCATGTTCCTCCACACGGGGCTGCCGTCATCGCGGCATAATGCTGCATCCTCACCCTCTTCCCCCAAAATGGCGGCAGCCCCCGCTGTGCATAAGGGAAATGCGCTGGGGCGGTCCGCATCCTTGAGCGTCCGGTAGATGGCACCGGGGGTCAAAGCCGCAGCCTGCGGTGCCTTGAGCGCAGGTTCGAAAGCGCCGGACCGGCCCAGATTGACGAGGCTGGGAACGGCACTGCCGTCAAGCTCTCGCGCGGAACTAGGGTCGTCATCTCTGGATCGACCGCCGCGGCGCGGATGCGTCCATTGAAACTGGAACGATCTGGCTGGTCATCTCCGCCATGATGAATCCCTCGGCCGGGTACTACAATGAGACCTCCAGCATCGAGCCGCGCTCAGGAGCGCGGGTGTTCAGCCGCTTCACCCCAACCGCGTCCGCCGCTGCTGCACGAGCGACGCAGCCGGACACAGCTAAGAGTGAGGCAAGCAAGCAGCAGCTCGCTTACTTAGGAAGGAGCCTCACGACCGAGTTCCGTCCAAGCAGCGGCCGCGTGTTTCACAGCTTTCCGGCCAGCGCGTTTTCGAACAACGTCACTGCGTCCGCAGCGGTCAGCGGCCGAGGATTGCTGCCGGCCGTCGGGTCCTGCTCGGCCATTTTGCCCATCTCCTCGAACCGTTCGGCGCCGACATCCAGGCCGGCCAGCGTGTTCGGAACGCCAAGTTCCTCGCGCAGGCGCAGCACCCATTGCAGGACGGCATCATAGCCGCTGCTGCCCGACAGCCCAAGCCAGGCCGAGAGACGCTCCATTCGATCGGTGATAACGTCGCGGTTGAAGGCCAGCACGTAGGGCATGAATACGGCATTGGTGAGGCCATGGTGGGTGTCGTAGATGGCGCCTACCGGATGGCTCAGCGAATGGATGGCGCCCAGGCCCTTCTGAAACGCGGTTGCGCCCATGGCCGAGGCTACCAGCATCTTGCCGCGCGCTTCCAGGTCACTCCCGTCTGCAACCGCCTTTGGCAGCGCTTCCTTCACCAGCCGCATGCCCTCCACTGCGATCCCTTCAGCCATCGGATGGAAGCCGGGCGCGCAATAGGCCTCGAGGCAATGAGCGAGGGCGTCGAAGCCGGTCCAGGCGGTCAGGTTCTTCGGCAGGCCTACCGTCATCTGCGCGTCCAGGATTGCCGTGGACGGCATCATCTTCGGATGGAAGATGATCTTCTTGGTATGCGTCCGCTCGTCGGTAATCACGCCTGCGCGGCCCACCTCGGAGCCCGTACCGGCCGTGGTCGGAATGGCGACGATCGGTGCAATCCCGTTCGGGTCGGCGCGGGTCCACCAGTCTTCGATGTCCTCGAAGTCCCACATGGGCCGGGTCTGACCTGCCATGAAGGCCACGACCTTGCCGGCATCAAGGCCGGACCCGCCACCGAACGCGACCACCCCATCATGCCTGCCCTCGCGCAGGACGGCGATCCCGTCCGAAACGTTCTTCGCGACGGGATTCGGCTTGACCTCGGAGAAGACGGCTGCCTCAAGCCCACCAGCCTTCAGCGCATCCAGAACTGCGGTCAGGATCGGCAGCTTCACGATCCCGGGATCGGTCACCACGAGCGGCCGCTTCATCCCGGCCGCCTTGCAGGATTCCGCCAGCTTGGCCACGGCTCCGGCACCGAACAGAACGCGGGTCGGGTAGTTCCAAGCGGTCGAGAGCGTCGCAAAGTCAGGCATAGAACAGTTCCAGGGGCGGGTGATGCCCCTGTCTAGCGCGTGCGCAGGCTGCCGATAAGCGACAAGCAGGTGAACAACACCACACTGCCTTGCCGACACCTCGATCGCATCAAGCTTGTGCTGCCCCTTCCCTGATGAACTGGATCATCTGCCAGATGCCGCTGCTCGTATCCAGCCGCAGGATATAGAGAGCACCGTCCCCGCCGCGCAGCTTGACGTAAAGGTGATCGGCGCCCGGCCAGCGATCGAGCACTTCCGCCACCTGGATACCCCGTTCACCCAGCCAGAGGCGTCGGGGCATAAGGTCGTCCTCCTGTCCGTCCACGACATCGACCGCCACCCGGAACGAACAGGCCCCCTCGTCCTCACCTCCCGCTCCAGTCATGCTTGTCGGAATCCTGGTCTGCCGGCAGCGAAGCCAGATCGCCCAGCGCACAACCAACAAGTCTTGCCGCTGATATTCCTAGCCATCGCCGCCTTCGTCCGTCGCCCAGGCCCGCTGCCGCCCTGGTCCCCCACCTATCGCCGGCCTTGAAAGCGGTGCTTGCCCCTAGCCGGCGTGCCCACGTCCTGGCATGGCCGCGAGACGAACAGGTTCATCGCTCTGAAGCGGTCAAGGTCAGATCCGCCGCATCCTGCCGGGCCGGCCCACTCCGCTCCTTGCGGAAGATGCCGGCAATCTCGATGAAGTGCGGGTCGGTCGCCAGCTCCTCCAGTGTCATCGACAGGCGTCTCCGCCAATTGGAATGCTCGTGCGAGGTTGCCGGCACGTTCACCGGATCTGCTTCGTCAGTCAGGTCGTCGATCTGCGCCATTGCCAGCATGGACGGGCTCCGGGCCAGGAAAGCATGGGCCAGCCGCGCGAGCTGCAAGACGTCCGGTTCTTCATCCGCCTGCAGCAACTCCTCCCGGCGCAGCACCTGCAGGAACTGTGCATGGTCGCGTTCCCGGGCGTCTTGCTGCCGTCCTGCCTCCTGCGCCTCGGGATAGAGGCCGAGACTGTCCTTCAGGGTGATGTCGCGCCTCTCCCACCAGCCGCGCAGGGTCGGCAGGTCGTGGCTGCCGACGACGGCGAGAGCCAGCGACGGGTAGGCTTCGGGCGGCAGGAAGGCGCCGTCTGCATCCTGCTCGAAGAACAGCACGCGGTAGGAGAGGATGTTGGCGGCCGCCATGCGCTCCCGGAAGCCCTCGGGCACGGTGCCGAGATCCTCCCCGACCACGAGGCAGTGCTGGCGATGGCTCTCCAGGGCCAGGATGCCGATCATGTCGTCCATGGGATAAGCGACATAGGCGCCGACCGATGGCTTCTCTCCCTGCGGAACCCAGTAGAGATGCTGCAGGGCCATGACGTGGTCGATCCGCAGGCCGCCGGCGTGACGCATGTTCGCACGTACCAGCTCGATGAAGGAGCGGTAGGCCTCTTCCCGGAGCGCTTTTGGATGGAAAGGAGGCAGCCCCCAATCCTGGCCGGCCGGATTGTAGATGTCGGGCGGCGCACCGACCTGTGCCTCTGACACGACGGCCGAGGCATTCACCCAGGTCTCGGCACCAGCCCGGTCGGCGCCTACCGCCAGATCCCGGTAGAGGCCGACTGCCATTCCATGCTTCGCCGTAGCCGCCGCTGCTGCCGCAAGCTGCTCGTCGGCAATCCATTGCAGCCAGGCAAGGAAGTCGATGCGCTCCCGGTTCTCCTCCGCGAACCGGGCCACGGCAGGGGAGGCAGGGTTCTTGTAGTCCTCCGGCCAGCGATGCCAGTCTGCCTGCGCCGGATCACGTGCTGCAAACCACTCCCGCAACGCCATGAACAGGCAGTTGCGCTCCAGCATCTGGCCGAGTTCCTGCCGGAATGCCTTGAATGCCTGCTGGCGCATGCGCTCGCCAGCTTTGCAATAGCACTGGTACAAGGCTTCCAGAATTGTCAGCTTGAGCTCGGTGACCTTGCTATAGTCGACCAGCCCCTGTCCTCGGCAGGCCTTCAGGTCACGCTGGAAGGCATCGGAAGCTATCAGCGCCTGCCCCTCGGGGCAGTCTCGCAGCTCCGGTACCGCCGTCACGTCGATATTGAGGATGTTGAGGAGCAGCCGGCTGGCCGGCGAGTACGGGCTCGCATGCTCGGGATTGTCGTGGAACATCGCATGCAGCGGGTTGAGGCCGATCACGTCGGCACGCTGGGCTGCCGCAAGATCCACGAGCTGGCGCAGGTCACCGAAGTCGCCGATGCCCCAGTCCTTGGCCGAGCGCAGCAGATAGAGTTGCGCTGCGATCCCCCACAGCCGTTGCCCTTCCACCAGGGCCGGTGGCAGCCAGCATTGACCGGGCGTCACCACCAACGTCGTCGTGGCGCCGCCCGGCTCGACCAGGAGCCGGTGGTAGCCCCAGGGCAGATCGTCATCGAGCATCAGCCGCCGGCGCTGCAGGTCCTGGCCATCGAGCGGGCAGGCAGCGACCAGTGGAAGCCCTTCGAATTCCCCTTCACCCGAACGCTCGTCGCCGTCCTCCAGCATCAGCCGCCAGGACACCTTGCCCGTCCCGGGCGGGAAGGTGATCTCGACCGAGTGTGTCCTGCCGTCGCATGGCAGGATGCCCACCGGCGGCAGCGGGCGTTGCCACTCGGCTCGCTCCAGTTCCGCCAGCGTCGTCCTTGCTTCATCCTCCCCCGCGACCCGCAGACCCATGGCGGCCAGCAGGCTCCGCTTGGTCTCCGCCGTAGCTCGCACGACCTCGCCACGCGCATCACGGAACTCCGCCTCGATGCCCATGCGGGCCGCCAGCGCATCCAGCGCCGTCTGGCCAAGCTCCACGCCGGAACCCGGGCCACCAGATTCTTGCTCGATCGTCCAGCGCACGGTCCAGGCTGCGAACATACCGTCAGGTCCGGCTTCGCCCTCTTGCCAGATCACCATTCCAGGGTCGGTTGCAAAGCCCTGGACCGGCCGGGCGGACAGGTTCGCAGCCAGGACCAGCATATGGCCATCGTCCAGCGCCCAGTGGACAACGACTGCGCTGTCGCCGATCACCTCGTAACGTCCGCCAGCGCGAATGCCCGCCAGGCGCGGCACGATCTGGGCATGGCGGGTCGCGATGACCCTGCGGTACCAGTCCAGCCACTCGGTATGCGGTGACTGCGTGAGGGCGTGCCAGTCGAGCTTCGCCGAGCGGAAGGTCTCCTCGGCGGTGGGATCGGGAATGCGCGCACGCACCTCCGGATCCTGAAACTCCGGGAAACGCGCGAACTCCTCGCGCCGTCCCTTGCGCACCGCGTCCGCGAGTTCGGGCCCGAAATCACAGAAGAAGGGGAATGGCTGAGCCGCGGCCCATTCCTCTCCCATGAACATCATGGGAATCTGCGGAAGCAGCAGGTAGACGGCGGCCACTGCTCGTACGGCCTCGGCTGCGGCGAACGACGTCAGCCGATCGCCGAAGGCGCGGTTGCCGACCTGATCGTGGTTCTGGATGAACCCGACAAAGGCAGTAGGCGGCAGAGTCGCACTTGCCTCGCCGCGCGGATGGCCGCGATAGGGCATCAACTCGCCCTGGAATGCAAATCCCTCGGCCAGCGCCCGCCCGAGCTTGTCCGTGTCACCCAGATAGTCGCCGTAATAGCCCTTGTCCTCGCCGCTCGCTGCGACGTGCAGAACGTGATGGACATCGTCGTTCCACTGCGCGGAGTACCATCGCGGCCGGCCACGCTGGTCCCGTGCCAGCCGGCTTGCCTGGTTCTCCTCGTTCTCCAGGACCAGATGGATCGGCCGGTCCGGCGCTGCCGCCCGCGCCTGCTCCGCCAACTCCTCCAGCAGATGCTTCTGGCTGTCGTCCAGGATGGCGTGAACGGCATCCAACCTCAGCCCGTCCAGATGGTATTCCTCGATCCAGCTGAGCGCGTTGTGGATGAAGAAAGCGCGGACCGGTCCGCTGTCCGGACCGTCCATGTTGATGGCTGCACCCCACGGGGTCTCGTGGCGGTCGGTGAACGTCTCGCAAGCGATGGCGTGGAGGTAGTTACCCTCTGGGCCGAAATGGTTGTACACCACATCGAGCATGACCATGAGCTTGCGCGCATGGGCTGCGTCCACAAGCGCCTTGAGGTCCTCCGGGCGGCCGTACGCCAAAGCCGGCGCGAAGGGCAATACGCCGTCATAGCCCCAGTTCCGCGTCCCTGGAAAATCCGCGATCGGCATGATCTCGATCGCGGTGACGCCCAGATCCACCAGATGGTCGAGCCTGGCGATGGCGGCTCGGAAGGTGCCTTCCTCGGTGAAGGTGCCGACATGCAGCTCGTAGACGACCGCTTCTTCCCAGGGCCGGCCTTTCCACTCTCCGTCCCCCCAGAGGTAGGCGGTCGGATCGATCACCTCGCTCGGCCCATGCACGTCCACCGGCTGGTGGCGGGAGGCCGGGTCCGGCACATGGAGGCCGTCCGGCAGCACGAAGCGATAGCGGGTACCGGGGCTTGCCCGATCGGTGACGAGCTCGTGCCAACCTTCGCCGATCGCCTGCATCGGTACAGGCGTTTCTCCATCAAGCTCCAGGCCGATCCTCTCGTGCGATGGCCCCCAAAGGCGGAACCGCACCCGCCCGTCCGGCTGGACTTCGGCACCGAAAGGCATCCGATGCATGCGTGTGGTCATTGCGCAGCCTCCGCATCCAGCAATGCCAGCGCGCCGCGCAGCGGGATGGCGACCCAATCCGGCCGGTTGGCCAATTCATAGGCTACCTCATAGAGGGCCTTTTCCAACAAGAAGAACTGCACGATCCGCTCGGCCTCGGCCCTATCCGCCGGGCAGCCGGCCGCGCGTTGTGCCGCGTCGAAATAGGCATCGAGATAGGCGCGCGAGGCTGTCGTTTCCCAGGCCGAAAGCCGGTGCAGCGTCGCCTCCCGCTCAACCGGCGGCAGGTCTTCGGGCAGTCCCCTCCCGGCGGCAGCGGCGGCGTAGGCGATAGATCGCAGCATGCCCGCCACGTCGCGCAGCGCCGCATGCTTGGCTCGACGCTCCGCCAGGGGACGCAGCGGCTCGCCTTCGAAGTCGACGATCACCGCGTCGCCACCGGTCACCAGGACCTGGCCCAGATGATAGTCGCCGTGATGCCGCGTTTTCGCGAAGGTGGGTGCAGCACCCAAGACTGCCGAGAGCCGCTCCATCAGCCTGTTCTGTCGGGCTAGAAGATCCTTCGCCATGGCCTGAACGTCCGGGTCAAGCTGCTCTCCGGCCGCTGCAAGTCCATCCAGTGCTCGACGGGCCATCGCCTCTGCCGCCGTCGCCCAGCCCTGGAGGTCTTCCGCCTGGACTGGTTCCGGCCGGAAGGCCGGATCGTCGGTGGCCGTGCTGAAGGCAATGTGCATCTCGGCTGTCCGCCGGCCGAGGCTGCTCAGCCAAGCAGTGGCTTCCTCAATAGCTGCCTCGCCGTTCTTCCCTCGTGCTGTGCCATCGGACAGCCGGCCCAGGATCCAGGACCAGCCATCGCCTTCGTTTGGCACGAAGGCCTGCAGCACCGACAGGGTGGTGGCACCATCAGCTGTCGCACCGTCCAGCTCGGTCCATCCGAGAAGCGAGGGCGTAGCTTCGAACCGAGCGACGCTGCTCAGGAAGCGGCCTACTTCCAGCTCGGGATGGATGCCCTCTTCCAGTTTGCGAATAACCTTCAGGATTGCTCCTTCGCCGATGCGGATGGAGGTATTCGACTGCTCCGTCCTGCTCCGGCGGATCGGCCAGTCACTACCCGGCACGAGACCGACCTGATCGAGCTGGTCAGTGCGACCTGCGCGAAGAGGTGCGGCGGGTTGTGGATCGGCATCGGCCCTCAGCACGTATTCGATCCAGCTGCGGACGAACGAATCCACCGAGAAGGCCTCGACCAGTCTTTGCTCGTCTCTGCCACCGGCAGATGACGCGGCGATTACTTGTGCGTCCTCTGCTTCTTCGCTCGGCACGAGTGCCAGCGGGACGAAGAGCTGCAACGGTGCTTGGCCCGGCGGAGTCACGCGCCAGACAGCCAAGGCAGCGGGAGTCCCTGGAACCGAGAGCGGCACCAGTGCGGAAAGAACCAGCGTGGGCCGCCCTGCATCCTTGGCCGGATACCAGCGCTTCTGCAGGAGGAAATCCGGCAGATTGGCCTCCGCCGCAGCCTGCAGCTCTGTCGGCCATGCTGCATTCGGTCGAGTGGCGGCTTCTTCGTCAGGAGGCCAGCGAAACTGAGATGGCACGGCGGGCCTCTGCGATCTGTTGGAGCCCCGAAAACTGTCGCTTCGAGGCGACGTTCCGAAGAGGGCAGAGAAACTTCTGGCTTGCTGCCGTCGACGCGCCGGGCGTCCCGTGGCTCCCCACCAGAACACGCCAGGCAGAACTGGTATTCTTCCGTGCTCCGTCTCTCGTGCAAGCGTTGGCTCTGCCTGTCTCGGTTCATAGTGATCAGTACCGTGGTCGCCCCGCTTGAGGCTGTCCTGGTGTGGGGATGGTTTTGGGCGTCTTGCGGGTGGTTGGGGTCATTTCCATGTAGGTGGGGGCTGGCGGGGGCTGGCGGGGGCTGGTTTGCTGTTGGTGGTGGCCGGGTTCTTGTTGGTCATGGTCTGGTCACGGT
>NZ_DATAGQ010000070.1:0-40786 GCF_036263595.1 Geminicoccus sp.
GCTCGGCGACCAGCCGGCGGCGATCATGTCGGCGCGGGTCACGTTCAGGGTGAAGCGCTGGCGGCCGTAGAAGGCGGCGTGCTCGCTCGGCGCCAGATGCTCGATCCGCTCGACATTGGCAGGCCAGTCGATGTCGGCGGGATATTGCGGCCCGGCCACGACGAAGCGGCGGTCGGGCAGGCGGCGGGCCGGCTCGATCAGCAGGCGCTCCAGGGTGGGCTGGCGATCCGGGCTGTAGGTGCCGAGATAGCCCAGATCCCAGGTGACCGGCTCGTCCGACGGCCGGTACCGTGCCTCGTCGACGGCGCAGTAGAAGGCTTCCGCGCGCCGCGCATGGTAGTTGCGGGCCAGCCGCTCCAGGATCGGGCCGCCCGAGAAGGACAGATAGAGGTCGAGCCGGCCGATCTGCTCTGGCTTCAGATAGTCGATCTTGCCGCGTTCCAGGGCGGCCAGGGTAACCGGCGTGTCGATGTCGTAGAAGGCGCGCACGCCGTTCGCCTTGTCCAGCACCCAGTCCAGGACCGCGATGCCGTCCGGGACGTAGGACCCGACGACGACGGCATCGGCCGCTGCGATGCGCCGGGCAAAACGCGTCGTCAGGTCGTCCAGGCTGCCGTAGAGGGCGAGCTCGCAAAAGTCGGGGTCGGGCAGGTCGCGGTTGTCCGCGTACCAGGGCACGTCGCGCTCGAGAAACAGGAGCTTGTGGCCGCGGGCGGCCAGGCCGCGCAGCAGAGCGCGGTAGGTAGTGGCATGGCCGTTGCCCCAGGACGACGATAGCGACAGGCCGACAAAGACGAGGTCGAGCGGACGAGCCGTCATGCAGCGAGCTCCTTGCGCTTCGCATCCAAGGTGGCCTTCAGCACCCGGTCGAGCTGGACCGCGCGCCGGTCGTAGGTGTGCTCGGCCAGAACGCGCCGCAGGGCCGCCTGGCCGATGCGTGCCGCCTGGTCCGCATCAAGCGAGCGGAGCAGCTCGGCGACATCGGCACCGTCGCGGACCACGAGCACCTCCGTGCCGGGCTGAAGGAACATCTCGATGCCGGCCCAGAAGTCGGTGATCAGGCAAGCGCCGGCACCCGCTGCCTCGAACACGCGGGTCGGCGGGGAGAAGCCGGTGGAGGCCATGCTGTCCCGGTTGATGTTGAGCACGGCGCGTGGGCTGCAGTTGAAGGCGTTGTGCGCCTCGGTGGAAACATGGCCGATCCTGGCGACGTTCGCCGGGCAGGCTTTGTCGGCCCAGCCGGAGCCGCCCAGGATGAAGCGGCGGTCGGGCAGGAGGGAGGCCGGGCGGAGGAAGAACTCCTCGACCCGCGCTTCCCGGTCGGGGAGGCGGTTGCCGAGAAAGCCCAGCTCGGCGTCGAAGCGCGGATCATGCGGGACCGGGTGGTGGGTCGAGGGATCCAGCGCGTTGTAGATCGGGATGCAGTCCGAGGCGCCGAGCTGGCGGTAGGCCTGGATCACCGGCTCGCCGCCGCCATAGGTGAGGACCAGGTCCAGTTCCGGCAGGGCGCGGCGAAGGGGATGGGCAGGGCCGGCATGCAGCTCGGCCAGGGTCGCCGGTGCGTCGACGTCCCACCAGATCCGCACCGCATCGTCGCGCGCGGCGGCCATCGTCCCGGCCAGCAGCTCGTCGTCGGCGAAGCCCACGCCGCTGGCCTTCACCACCACGTCGGCGGCGGAGGCCTGCCGGACGACGCCATGCAGCCCTTCGGCGGTCGCCGGATAGACCACGACGCGGCACCAGGATGGCGGCTCGATGTCGCGATGGCTCTGCCGGTCGTAGGCGTCGGGCTCGAAGAAGGTGATGTCGTAGCCATGCTCGGCCAGCGCCTTCAGGATGCCGCGATAATAGGTGGCCGCACCGTTCCAGTAGGAGGACAGGATGCTGGACCCGTAGAACGCGATCTTCATCATGCGGCTTCCCGGGAAGCCAGGGCCTTCTGGACGCGGGCCGTGCCGCGGGCTGCCAGGATCCCCAGCAGCTCGTCGACACGGTGCGCGCAGGTGTGGCGCTGGCGGATGGTCTCCATGCCGCTCTCGGCGACCGAGGCCGCAAGCGCGGGGTCGTGGCGGAGCGCGTCCAGATGGCGGGCCATCTCCTGGCCGTCCCGGGCGCGCAGGTAGTCGCGGTCGGGGCGGAACAGCCCCTCGGCGTCGTTCCAGGACGCACTGACCAGCGGGATGCCGCAGGCCAGCGCCTCGAACATCCGGATGGTCGGGATGCCCGGCAGCGCCTCGACATAGGGCCGGCGCGGGACGTGCATGGTCATCCGGTGGCGGGCGAACTCCTTGGGCACGTCCGCATTGGCGATCCAGCCCTGGTAGCGGAGCGGGGAGCGGCGCAGGACGGCCAACGCCGCGTCCGGATAGCGCACGCCATGCACGCTGCCGCCAAGGCCCAGGCGCGTGGCGGGCTCGATCAGGAACTCGGCCAGCTCCCGCTCACGCTCCCCGTCGCCCCAGTTGCCGATCCAGACCAGGTCGGCTTCCCTGGCGATCTCCGGGTGGGGATGGAACAGGCGGATGTCGGCCGCTTCGTGCCAGGTGAACACCTGGCGGCCCCAGCCTTGCCGGACATAGCGCTCGCGCAGCGTCTCGCCGAACGCCAGCACCACGTCGTAGTCGGCAAGCGCCAGGTCGGCGATGGCCTTGGCGTCGGACACGCCGCGATGGTGGGTATCGTGGAACAGGAGCGTGAAGCTGCCCCCCTGGCGGCGGATCTGGCCGAGACGGGCCACCAGGGCAGGCTCCGTCCATTCATGGACGATCACCACGTCGGCATCGGCCACGGCATTGGCATGGTCGAAGCCGGCGCCGTAGGCCTGCGATGTCAGGTCCGGAAAGTCGTGCGTGAAGCGGTCCAGCGCCGGCTGGCCCTGGTCGGCCAGGAGGTTCTTCCGGCTCCAGCCATCGTCTGGCTCCAGCGCCAGCGTCTCGTGGCCGCGCGCCTGCAGCTCGGTGAGGACGCCACGCAGGAAGTGGGCATTGCCGTGGTTCCAGTCGGACACGAGCGAGTGCGTGTAGAGGACGAACTTCATCTCACCTCGCTGCCATGTCGACGAATGCGTGCCGCTGCATGGCCAGGCGGTAGGCATCCAGGATCCCGCTGACCTGCCGCTGGCTGGAGTAGAGACGGGCACGGTTACGTGCCCGTTCGGCCAAGCTCCAGCGCGCGGTTGCATCGGTGGCCAGCGATCGGATGGCGTCGCTCCAGCCATCCGGGTCGTGCGGCGACACGAAGAGCGCGGCGTCGCTCCAGAGCTCGCGAAAGGTCGGAATGTCCGACAGGATCAGGGCAGCGCCGCTGGCTGCCGCCTCCAGCACCGCGAGGCCGAACGGCTCGTAGAGGGAAGGTGCAGCGAAGATCGCCGTGCGCCGCATCATCGTCCGCATGGTGGCGGCCGGCACCTCGCCAGGGGCTGCGGCATGCTCAAAGGCCATGGACTGGCCGTTTGGCCCCGTGAGCGCACCTGGCATCACGACCGGCCAGGGCGACCGTGCCGCGGCCTGGTCCAGCACGCGCCCGTTCTTGCCCTCGTCCCACCACCGGCCGGCAGAGAGCACCATGTCGGCTTTGGCTTCGACCGTATTGGGCAGGCTGGTCGCGTTGTGCACGACCTTCAGGTTCGGGATCGGGCCATGGATGCGGGCCAGGGCATCCGCATGGCTCTGGCTGGGCGTCAGGACCAGATCGGCGCGCTCAAGGCCCGCCTGGTTGCGCCGGCGCTGCCACTGCCAGGCCTGCGGCAGCTCGTCGCCCCGCACCGCCTCCCACCAGGTCCCCACGCAGGAATGGGACGCCACCACGAGCGGCAGGCCGGCCGGGAAGCCGACGGCCTGCGAGGGAAGGTTCAGGTGGACCAGATCGATCTGACGGTCCGCGGCGATCTGAGCCAGGCAGCCTGCTACGGGTTCCAGCTCGCTTTCGTCCTTCGCCAGCCAGTCCAAGGGCTCGCCGGTCCAGACCAGCTCGGCATGGGCTCGCCTGCATTCCGCCCAGTGCCTTTCCTCCGGTGCCGGACCCGAGCCGACCAGGAGGCACCTGATGCCCTCCTGGTGCAGGGCGCTCGCCAGATCCAGGGCATAGCGCCAGACGCCGCCTACCGCATCCAGCGTGATCATGACCCGCTGCGGCGACCCGTCCTGCGCGGTCGCCGTCACGCGCGCATCCTCCGCGGGCGGACGGGCTCCTCGGGCAGGGGCAGGCCCATCTCCTCGCTCACCCATTGCGCCAGATCGCGCAGCCCGTCGCGCCAGCCGATCCGGGCGTGCCAGCCGACCGCCTCGGTCAGCCGCCGCGTGTCCGCCACGAAATAGAACTGGTCACCGGTGCGCCAGTCCTCGCGGCCGAACGGAACGTCCTTGCCGATGAGCATGCCGATCTCCGCCAGCACCGCCTGCAGGCTGACGGCGTTGAACGGCCCGCCGCCCAGGTTGAAGGCGCGGCCGCCGACCTTGTCGATGTCGGCCAGCACGCCGCGATACGCGGCCACCGCGTCCTTGACGTGGAGGATGTCGCGGACCTGCTTGCCGTCGCCGTAGACGGTGATCGACTCGCCCTTCATCGCCTTGATCAGGAAGTGCGCGACCCAGCCCTGGTCCTCGGTGCCGAACTGGCGGGGGCCGTAGATGCAGCTCATCCGCAGGACGGCGGTGCGCAGGCCGAAGCTGTGGCCGTAGTCCAGGACATACTGGTCGGCGGCACCCTTGGAGCAGCCATAGGGTGTGCAGAAATCGAGCGGGCGGGTCTCGTCGACGCCATGGGCCCGGAGCGACGAATCGGACGGCAGGTAGCGCCCGCCATGCTCGGCGACGGGGATGTCGGCCAGAGCACCATACACCTTGTTGGTGCTGGCGAAGACGAGGGGCGTCGTGGGCGCGTGGTTGCGCAGGGCTTCCAGCACGGTGAGCGTACCTTGCGCGTTCACCGCGAAGTCATGCACCGGGTCCACGAGGCTCGAAGTCACGGCGACCTGCGCTGCCAGGTGGAACACCGCCTTCGCACCCTTCACGACCTCGCCGACCAGACTGGCATCGCGGATATCGCCGATGCAGCCGTGCAGTCGGGAATTGTGGCTGCGCTGCAGCCAGGCGAGGTTCCGCTCGACGCCGGGACGGCTCAGGCTGTCGAAGACGATCACTTCCTCGCCGTCGCGCAGGAGCTCGTCGGCCAGGTTCGAGCCGATGAAGCCGGCGCCGCCAATTACCACCACGGGCTCGGCCGGACGGGCCACATTCGGTGAATGGATCTGGTCCGGCAGGGACTGGAGCGCGTCCGCGCCTTGGGTTTCCAGGAGTCGTCGCAAGAGCTTGGGCCTCCCCTCCGCATCGGTCACGCCGAGGTGGTAGTGGCGCGGGTCGAAATAGACGCCTTCCTGGACCGGCACCTTGCGCGGCACGTCCTGCCAGCCATACCAGTAGACCCTGGCGGCCGGGGCCGCCATCACATGGCGAAAACGCTCCACCTGCTCGGCCTCGTCGTGGCGCCAGGTCGCGTAGCCGGCTTCGGTGATCCAGATCTCGGCAGCAGGATTGTAGCGGTCCAGGACCTCGCGCATCTCCTGGAGATGCGCTTCGTAGCCCCGCCAGCTCGCGACCTCGCTGTCCCAGGTGCCGGGAAAGCCGTGGAATCCCACGGCTGATACGAGCGAGAGCAGGCCGCGCTGGCCGATCAGGTCCAGCCAGTGCGGGTCGAAGGGGGAGGGACCGCACAGGACCGGCTTCCAGCCGCGCTCGCGGATCCACCAGGCCGCCGCACCGGCCATCTCGCAAAAGAGCAGCCAGTCGTGGTCCTCGCGCCAGTCCCAGTCCAGAAGGTTGTTCGGCTCGTTCCAGATCTCGACATGGGTGAAGTGCTCCCCGTAGCGGGTGAGCACGTGGTCGATGAAATCGGCGTAGTCCTTGAGGCGCCTTGGCGGGCCGGAGGAGTGGCCGGTGCGGGACAGTGACGGGGGCGTGTAGTGCACGCAGGGCAGGAGGTCGAACTCCCGCCCGAGCGTGGGGATCAGCCAGTCATACCAGGCTTCGCCACCCGGGACATGGTACTCCGCCCAGGACAGATGGGTCCTGAGATAGGTCGCCCCGGCCGCCCGCATGCCCGCGACGGCTTCCTGGACCCGATCGTACTCGCCATGCCGGAACCACTCGACGAAGCCATAGGCGGTGGGCGGACGCTGCGGCATGAAGCGGATCGTCATGCCACCAGACCGCGGGCTTCGAGCTGGCGCTTGGCGTCTTCGCCCCGGTCCTGGGCGTCCTGGGCATGGATCCAGTCGGCAAGCTCGCCCACCCGGTCTTCCAGGTAGCCGGTCGGGTTGAAGCCCAGCAGCTCGCGCGCCTTGCTGATGTCAGCGAAGCAGTGGCGGATGTCGCCGGCCCGGGCCTTGTGCAGGAACTGCGGCCTGAGCTTCGGCACGCCCATCGCCTCGGCCAGGATCTCGGCCACGGTCGCGATGGTATAGGCGCGGCCGCTGCCGATGTTGATGACGTGGCCGGCCGCTTCCTTGCTCTGCATGGCCAGCCGGAAGGCGCGCGCGACGTCGCGGACATGGACGAAGTCGCGCTTTTGCTGACCGTCCTCGAAGATAATCGGCGACTGGCCATTCAGCAGGCGTGCGCCGAAATTGGCGAGCACGCCGGTATAGGGGTTGGACAGGGCCTGGCCTGGGCCGAACACATTGAAGAGCCTGAGCGCGACGGTGTCGATCGCATAGGCGCCGCCGGTGATCAGGCAGGCGCGCTCCTGAGCATACTTGGTGAGCGCATAGATGGAGGCCAGGTCGACCTGCTTGGTCTCGTCGGTGGCGATCGGCGTCAGCGTGCTGCCATCGTCCGCCACGGGATCCCAGGCCGTGGAGCCTTCGCGCAGCTTGCGGCGCACCGCACCGGCCCGCGTTCCGTCGGCCGTCTGGTACAATCCTTCGCCATACACGCTCATCGACGAGGCGACCACGAGGCGGCGGCCCGGCTCGTCGATCATGTTCTCCAGCAGCACGGCGGTGGCAAGGTCGTTACCGCCGACATAGCGCGAGATCTCGTACATGCTCTGGCCGACACCGACCTCGGCCGCCAGATGGAACACGCCGTCAACCCCGGCCAGTGCCCGGCGGATCAGCTCGGGATCGCGGACGTCGCCCTCGAGGAACTCGACCTCCCTAGGCAGCAGCGGCTCGCTGTCGCCATGGACCTGCGGGACCAGGCTGTCGACGACCCTGACGCGCGATCCCTGCTGGAGGAGTTCCTCGCAAAGATAGCGGCCGATAAAGCCGGCGCCGCCGGTGACGAGAAAAAGGGCCGCCATGCGTGTCTCCACTGCCTGTCACTGCCGTCGCAGTGGCAGATCAACAGCCTACGCGCGTGGTTGTTCCCACGGATGAAGATAAAGATGACATTGAAGATGATGATGGTTGCATCTTGCCATCACCAGCAGCTATTGGATCATTGATTTTTCGACAGAATTTCCAGGGCCGCGCCCCCTGAACCGTCCTCTCACTTCTGGGCGCTCTGCGTCAGCGGCTCGATCTCCTCCAGGACCGCCTCCGGACGGACGTCCTGCTTGATCTCGTGCAGGTCGGATTCGGCCGGCAACGGCACCTGCAGCTTCTCCGCGATCGACGCCACGATCTGCACCAGACGGGTGATTTCGTGCTCGGAGAGAAGGTTGATCTGCAGGTCCAACTCCGCCCGCTGCTCGGCCAGCGCAGCCATGCGGTTCTGGCTGATCAGGACGAAGGTCGACAGGAAGATGGCTTCCACCGACGCCGCCATGGCCAGCACCACGAGGGACGGGTCCCAAGGCTCGACGAAGGGGATGAAGCCGAGATTGGCGAGGATCCAGAAGCCGAAGATCAGGAGATGGAGGTAGACGAACGGTATGCTGCCGGAGAAGCGGGTGATGGCGTCGGCCGCGCGCTCCTGAAGGCCGCGCCGACGCTGCTTGCGCTCCCGCTGCTCCGTCATCGCACGGATGTTGCGAGCCAGCACGGACGACATGCCGGGGCTGCCCGCTTCAGCCTGTGGCAGGCGGCCGCTCACGAGCTTGGCTCCATCTGTCCGCCAAGGTCCGCCAGGATCGTCGGGATGCCGTCCAGGAGCTCGCGCGCAAGGTAGCCCACGGGGCCGACCTCGAGTGCCAGCCGGCGGCCGGCTTCGCCATGGGTGAACACGCCCCAGACGGTGGCATGCAGGGGTGGAGCACCGCGCGCCATCAGCCCGGCGATGATCCCGGCCAGCACGTCGCCCGACCCGGACGTCGCCAGTCCGACATTGCCCTGGCTGCTGGCCCAGGCGCGTCCCTCGGGCGTGACGATCCGGGTGCAGCGGCCCTTCATCGCCACGACGACCTGAAGCTGCGATGCCGCCCGGCGCGCGGCCGCCAGGGGATCGGCCAGCACGTCGTCGCGCGACATGTCCAGGAGCGAGGCCATCTCTCCGGCATGGGGTGTGATCACCACGCGCCCTGCGTGCCGGCGCATGACGTCGCGATGCTCCAGGATGCCACGCATGGCACCCGCGTCCAGGACGAAGGCCGGACCCTCAAGCTCGGCCAGCAGGGCCGCCGTCAGTTGGCAGCCGGTTTTGCGGTCGGTCATGCCAGGCCCGATCAGGATCGCATCGCTGCGACTGGCCCGCTCCATCAGCAAGGCGGCAGCCTCAGGCGCAATGTCGCCGCCCTCGGTTTCCGGCAGTCCCATCACCATCGATTCCGGGATGGCTAGGCCCAGCTGGACCGCTGTCGTCTGGCAGGTCCCGATGCCCAGCCGGCCAGCGCCCGCGCGCAAGGCGGCCACGGCGGACAGCATGATGGCGCCCGGCACCCGCCGGCTGCCGCCGATCGCCAGCACGCTGCCGCGCACGTCCTTGTCGCCGCCTTCCTCATGGGCCGGCAGCTTCATGCCACGCAGGAGCCCGGCATCGACGACCGTCTCACTGCTCATCGGGCAGCGACCGGTGGTTCGGCGGTGACTTCCGTGCCGGCCTGCTCGAGCGGCGCCACGAAGTTGTAGCGCTTGTTGACCAAGCCACCGCGTCCGCCCACGGCCGGGTCGAAGCCATATTCGGTCACCGAACAGTTCGCGACGTCGCCTTCCCGGTCGATCGCGAGGATCTGGTCTTCCGTCATGTTCTCCAACAGATAGCGAAAGCAGAGCACCACGACCTGATGGCCGACGATCAGGACCCGGCGGCCGCCATGATGCAGGCTGATGGTGTCAAGCGCGCTGCGCAGGCGCAGGATCACGTCGCACCAGCTCTCCCCGCCCGGCGGGCGGTGGTAGAACTTGCCAAGGATCCGGCGGAACTCCGCCTGCTCGGGATGATGCTCCTGGATGCCGTAGCGGGTGAGCCGGTCCAGGACGCCGAATTCCTTCTCCCGCAGGCGCTCGTCGACGAGGAAATCCTCGACGGTCGACCGCAGGCCGCCGGCGGCATGGATCAGCTCGGCGGTGCGCCGCGCGCGCAGATAAGGCGACGTCAGCACCACGTCCGGACGTTCGTCATGCGGCAGGCCCGCGAACCAGCGGCCGACCGCGCGGGACTGTTCCTCGCCGAGCGCGCTGAGCGGCACGTCGACATCGCGATGTTCGATGTCGATCACCGCCTGCCTTGCCTGGAGAGCCGCATCGCGTGCGACATTGCCGGCGCTCTCGCCGTGCCGCACGATCCAGAGCCGGTCGGGCCAACGCTGCTGCATGGACGGGCTCAGGACTGGCCAGTGCCGGGTGCCGCCATCTTCGCGTGCATCCTGGCCAGCATGCCGGACGGCGTGACCGTGGCGATCGCCGACTGCAGCTTGTTGTGCCAGCCCGTGACCACGTCGCCCTCGCCCTTCATCATGGCATCAAAGCCGGTCTTCGCGACCATGGCCGGGTCGTCCTTCTTCGACTGGCCGATCTTGGTGTCGAGCATGTCCGCGCGCTCGAAGAAGTCGGTCTCGGTGGCACCGGGCATCAGGCAGGTCACCGTGATCTCGGTTTCGCTCAGCTCCGCCCGGAGCGCGAAGGAAAACGAATCCAGGAAGGCCTTGCTGGCGTTGTAGATGGCCTGGAACGTGCCTGGCATGAAGCCGGCGATCGAGCCGGTGATCAGGATACGGCCCCGGCCGCGCGTCCGCATGTCGCGGCCCACCTTGTGCAGGAGGTAGACGGTGCCGGTGACGTTCGTGTCGATCACGTGGCGGATGTCGTGGAAATCCTGGTCGAGAAACGCGTTGCCGAGCCCGCGTCCGGCATTGGCGAGCAGCGCATCCACCGGCCGGCCCAGCCGGGCGTCATACACCTTGTCGACCCCCTCGATCGTGGAGAGGTCGGCCTGGACGGCATCGACCGTTCCACCATGCTGGCGCAGTTCCTGGGCGGCAGCCTCGATCTGCGGCTCGTCGGCGACGATCAGGAGATCGAACCCGTTCTGCGCGCAGCACTTGGCCAGCTCGAAGCCGATGCCGGTGGAGGCACCGGTCACGAGGGCGAGGGGACGGGTGTCGCTCTGCATACATGTTCTCCGAGAAGAGGTGACGACGATGGGTGAGACGGTCAGTCCGGCACGTCCTCGGCGCCGCGAGGTTCACGCGCCGGCATGCCGTTCTGCAGGCGGCGCGCGGTGCCGAGGGTCTCGTAGGCCCGCATCCGGGCGCGCATGATCGAGCCGAGCGGCCGATGCGCCGCCAGGCTGTGCGCCGGACAAAAAGAAAGAACGTCCTCCACATGGGCGCGCCTGGCTGGCGCATCGGCGTTCTGCGGCGGCAGGATCATCCGTGCCACCGTCTGGTAAGGGCTCTCGTCTTCGGGCCATTCGGTGCTCGCATCCTCGACGGGCATTCGTTCGAGGTCGGTGCATAACTGAACGCGAACCTCGTATTCGGCAGGATGATCGCGAAAATAGTCTGATACGGCCGTGAGCAGTCCGTTCTCGTCCGTCACCTGGAACGGCCGCTCCGCCAACGCGTGGAGCGATGCCTGGGCCGGCCAGACGCCGAGCTTCGCCACATACTCGCCATACCGGATGGGGGCCTGGGTGAAGTAGGGCTCGGCCAGCGGATGCCGTACCGGATGACCGAAGAAATCGAGATTGGCGCTGCCCAGGCCGACGGCGCCGAGCACGGCATTGGCAGCGCGCGACGTCGCTGAAACCGCGCCCTTCACGGCTTCGGGCAGGGGGGCGGCCGCCTCGGTCAGGCTGATCGCGGCGAGAAAGGCCTTGGCGGTCGGTGCGATGAACACCTTGCCGGTATCGAGGACGAAGTCCTGGGTCAGTTCGCCGTCATGAACAGCGAGCTTCTGGCCCGGTACGTCAAGGACCTTGATGGCCATGCCCCTGGGCGTCGACACGCTCCGGTCGTCCAGGATCTCGCCCGGCACCTGGGCCAGGCGGACGACGACCGGATAGGTGCGCGGCTCCGCGAACAGGCCCTGCCTGAGCTCATCCGGCAGGCCCTCCAGAATTTCGAGCCGTCCCTTGAGGAGGCCATGATGCTTGGCGTGCGAGGTCCGGACCTGTCGCCCATAGCGCTCGCGCATCAGGCGGCCACCCTTGGTCATCACGCCGACGATGCGGTCGAATACATCCTGCTCATCCGGGGCGATCGTCTCGATGCTCTCGTCGAAGCGAACGTAGTTCCGCTTGAAGCCATGCACCTGGACGCTCCTGAACCCATGCCGACTGCCGGACATGCAGTTAAACCGGAAGTGATTGCCCAGTTCCGGCAAGCTACCGATAAATGAAGCAGCAGATGAAGTCCGAACGTGAGCTGTGGTTCATGGTTGAAGATCAGCCCTGCCGAGTGGGCGTGGCTTGGCAGGCCTGCGGGAACGGATCCTCCGCACTGCTCGTTCGGTCCCTGTCTGGCGATGAGCTTCATCGCCGCAGGTGGCAGAGGAGGGCATCAACGATGGCCGAGCAGATACCATTGAGCGACGAGGCGAGTGCCGTCGACGCGGAACTGGATGCCGCGCGGAACGACCATACCCACGAGATCGCCCCGGACCTTTCCTACCGGCGGCTCGGGATCGTCAATGTCGTGTTCTACGGCCAGCCATCTGCGGGTGACCGGCAATGGGTGCTGATCGATGCCGGCCTGACGGGCACCAAGGACCTGATCAAGTCGGCCGCTGCCGAGCGCTTTGGGGAAAACGCCCGTCCGGCGGCGATCGTGATGACCCACGGCCATTTCGATCATGTGGGCGCGCTGGTCGATCTGGCAGAGGAATGGGACGCTCCCGTCTATGCCCATCGACTGGAACTGCCCTACCTGAACGGCAGCGCTTCCTATCCGCCGGGTGATCCCAGCGTCGGCGGTGGTGCCATGGCGGCGCTCGCCCGCTTCTATCCCCGCAGCCCGGTCGACGTGGGGCCACGCCTGGATGTCCTGCCGGCAGATGGCAACGTGCCGTTCATGCCGGGCTGGCGCTGGCTTCACACGCCCGGCCACAGCGTCGGCCATGTATCGCTCTGGCGGGAGGCGGACCGGACGATGGTCGCAGGCGATGCCTTCGTCACGACCCGCCAGGAATCCGCCTATGCGGTCGCGGTGCAGAAGGCGGAGATGCACGGGCCGCCCATGTACTACACCGTCGAATGGGACAAGGCGGCGGCCTCGGTCCGGCTGCTGGCGGGCCTGGAGCCCGACCTTGTCGT
This sequence comes from Geminicoccus sp., assembly GCF_036263595.1. Taxonomy (NCBI): domain Bacteria; kingdom Pseudomonadati; phylum Pseudomonadota; class Alphaproteobacteria; order Geminicoccales; family Geminicoccaceae; genus Geminicoccus; species Geminicoccus sp. The sequence goes on from NZ_DATAGQ010000070.1 coordinate 12,630, forward strand.
CACTGGGCACGGCGAAGCGATGCATGGCCCGGAGATGCGATCGGCCTTGCACCGGCTTGCCGCCGAATTCGAGACGATCGCCCAGCCGCGACAGGGGCGCTACCTGCGCGAGCCGGCACGTGCCGAGGACGGCACCGCCTACGGCGCACCCTGACGAATCGAAAAGGGGCCGCAGCATGGCATGCCGCGGCCCCTTTTAATCCCGATCCGCTGGGCGGATCAGATCTTCTTGTCGAGGTCACCCAAGGCGGGCTTGCTCGACGTCGGCACGGCCGAGCCGCTGGCGCTGGTCGAGCCAAGGCCGCTCGTGCTGCCCGAGCCGGACCCACTCGTCAGAGGCGTGCTGGTCGAATCAGTATCGCTCTTCTGGGTGCTGCCGGTGGCCGAACTGCCGACGCTGGTTGGCGTCGCCGTCGTGCTGCTGCCGCTGGCGGTGCTGCCGACACTCGAGCCGCTGCCGACGGACGTGCCGCTGCCAGTGGTCCCACTGGTGCTGCGGCCACCAGCGCTGCCGCCGCTCTCGCCATCGTTGGTCTGCTGCTCGCCGCCGATCCGATGCTTGGCGCTTTCGGAGATGGCGCCGATCCGTTCCTTGGCCTGGTCGGCCGCGGTGTGAGCAGTCTCGCGGAACTTCTCGGCCGCCGTCTGCACGGTCCCGGCCAGCTGTTCCTTGATCCCGCTCTCGTTCAGGCTGTCGGCCACTTCCTGGTAGGTTTCGCCAGCTACATGCTTGGCGTGCTCGTACTGCTCCTGGGCCGCCTCGGCGACCTGGGCCTTGATCCGGTCGCTCGTCTCGCCGACCAGCTCGTCCTCGACGCGCGTCGTCGGCAGCATGGCACCCAGCGCCGCTCCGATCGCGAGGCCAACGCCGCCCAGCACGAGCGGCTGGTCCTCGATGACCCGCGACAACCGCTGCTGGGCATAGCCACTGGCCCGCACACCCTGGGAGCGGATGCCGCCATAGTAGGTGCCGGCCTGATCCGCCAGCCCGCTGGCCGCCCCGCTCAGCGAATGGCGGGCGTCATGCGCGTGGCGCGTGGCGCTGCCATAACCGGACGAGGCGACATGGGCCGCCTGATCGAGGGCGTGAGAAGCGGTATGGGCGGCGCTGGATACCGCACCGGCCGCCGTCGCGGCGACGCTCGACACGACCCCGGCTGCGCTGGACACGACATCAGCGGCGCCGCTGACCGCGGAGGAGACAGCACCGGCGGCGCTGCCGACCGCGCTGCCCACCGACCCTACAGCATGCCCGACCGAGCTGCCGACCGTTCCGACGGCGTGGCCGACCGAGCTGACGGCACCGCCGACGGCATGGCCTGTCGAGCGGGCTGCCCCGGTGACGGTGCTGCCGGTGGTCCTGGCGGCACCACCCACCGCCCCGGCGGCGCCAGAAAGCCGATCCGTCATCGACGGTCCGCTGCCATGGGTGCTGCCACCTGTCTGGTAGTGCGCCGGCGCTTCTTGCAGGTAGCCACCCGGACGATCGTCGTAACGGTGGACGCCGTCGCCGAACGCCCCCACCGGTGCACCAAGGTCGTGGCGGCCGCGATACGCGTCGTCGTGATGGTGAGAGGTCCGCCGGATCGCTGGCTGCCCGCCCATCATGAGCCAGCCGATGCCGGCACCGATCAGCAGGAGCGGGAGCGGGTTGTCACGGACGGAGCGGCCGAGATTGTTGGCGAACTCGGCGCCGCCCGAGGTCTTCATGTAGCCGAACGCCTGGTCCACCAGCTGGCCTGGCGACATGCGGTCGCTCAGCTCGCGCAGGGTGTTCTGGACGTTCGCACGGCTGGATTCGACTTCGCGCTCGATCTCGTCGCTCGACTTTTCGTCGATGCTCCTCATCGCACCTGCTCCTTTGCCACCGCAGCGTCCCGCTGCAGCTGCTCTACGGTACGCGTCGGCATCAGACGCGTGGCCTTCAGATTATTGAGCCCCTTCTGCAGGGCCACGTAGCCGCCGATGCCGACGACCACGGCCACGATCAGATAGCCCCAATGCGACGGCAGCCCGGCATAAGCGAGCCAGGCGACGACCGCATGCAGGAAGATGATCAGGGCTGACAGCAGCACCACGCCACCGATCGCGATCGAAGCGGATGCCGTCGCCGCCTGGCCAGCCTTCTCCGACAGCTCGGTCTTGGCGAGTTGCACTTCCTTGCGGAACAAGGTCGTGACGTTGTCGATCAGGTCGGCGAACAGGGCGGGAACCGAGCGGTCCTGGTTCATCACGCCTTGGGCCCTCCGCTGCTCTTGGGCGTCGTCGCGGAGCCGGTGCCGCCGGACGTCCCGCTGGACGACGTCCCGCTGGGGAAGGTGGTCCGGGTAGGTGACGCGGAGGCGCCGATGGCCGTCGTTCCGCTGGACGGCTTGTTGTCCGTCATGGACGGGCTCGTGGCGGAGCCTGGGGAGGACGCCGAGCCACCCGGGAAGGTCGAGGACGAGGCGCCGCCCGTCCCAATGCCGGAACCAACCGTGCCGATGCCAGACGAGCCCGTGCTGCCACCGGTGCCACCGGTTTGGTGGGCGCTGCCCGACCTCATCGGGTCCGTGGTGGTCGTCTTGCCGGTCGGGAACTCGGCCGGGGTCGCATGGGTGGCCGCTACCGGGGTATGGGGCTGGCCGAAATCGGCATCATGCCCGGCATGCGAGCGGCCCTCGTAGGACGAACCACGATACATGCTGTCACTGCCCGGCGATCCGCCATAGGGCGACCGGTAGTCGGAACCCGCCACGCGGTAGGATCCCTGGTCGGCATGCGAGGCAGAGCTTCTGAGGAACCGCGACAGCGCGAAGCCGGCGGCAACCGTCAGGCCGAAGAACATCACCGGCTCGCGTCGCGCGAAGTTCGTCACGCTCTGCAGTAGGTCGCCGACGCTGCGATCGCGCAGCGAGCTTGAGAAGTTGTCCGCCGCCGACGCCGCATCACGGACGTAGCGGGCCAGCTGCGGCGAAGCCTGTTCCAGTTCGTCGGCCGCCTTGGTCGCGGCACGGGCGATCCCGTCGATCTGGTCGGCGCCAAACGCCTTCTGCTCTTCCGCGAGCCCCTGGGCGCGAGCCCGGGCGGCCCCGACCAGTTCGGATCCCTGGTGCCTCAGTTCCTCGCCGAGGCCTGCTGCTTCCTGCCGGGCCGCTTCATATGAGTGCTTGGCCGCATCCTTCACGCCGCCGACACCACCGCCAGCACCTGCGCTGCCGCCGACACCCGATGAACCGGATTGGGTTGGATTGGAACGATAGTCTGTCGAGCCCGTCGTCATGGCCATACCTCTGTCATTGCACTCCTTGGCCCTCTGACCCGCCCCCGACACTGCCGGCGCCGGTCGGTCCGGATGCCGGCGCGTCCGAAGCGGCGCACGCCCGAATGGAGACCGCGTCATCAAGCCTGAGCCCTCAGAACAAGGCGGTGGCATGCAAAGTTCCACATCGCGTTCGGCAGAGTTCTGATGGGCCAGACGCGGCCGCGACTGCCGGCTGGAACCAAGGCCACCGGAAGAGCGTTGGCGCATGGAGGCAGAACGGCCTGACTGGAGACGGGGCGTTGCCTCGGGTGGGCCGAGGCGGCCGGGCACCAGGCGGTGCTTTGCGGCGGTCTGCGGCCCGGATGAACCGGATGGCAGCCCCGCCAGCCCTTCACGAAGAAGGGTGCGAGGCAACAGGGAGAGCATCATGACGGCGAACGAAACTGGACGGGCAGCAGCGCCGCCCAAGGATAGCCATGACAAGGCGCAGCAGGATCTGCAGCGTTCAGTCGACGCGGCCGTGCCCGACGCGGAAGAGCTGCCTCAAGGCTTCGCCGAGAACCCGCTCAGCCAGCAGGTGCGCAAGGCCATCGACCAGCGCAAGCCCGAGCCCGGCGATACGCCCCTTCGGGGCAGCGACCGGACCTGAACCGGCTCGCCGTCGGAACGAGCCATCACGATTCTTCCTCGCGGACGGTAACGAAACGTCAACGATTGCGCCCGTAGATAGGCAGTCGGAACTGGAAATCAGTGCCAGTCGGCTGCCTGAGGAGCGCAGGGCCCATGTCGTTGATCTTGTCCAGGATGGACCAGAAGTTCGCTGACCTTCGGGTGTCGACCAAGCTGTTCATGCTGATGGTGGTGCCTCTTGTGGCCATTGCCGTCATTTCCGGGGCCGCCATCTGGGCTCTGCACGAGGCAAAGGACGTTCTGGGCAACACGGCCGAGGTCGGTCGCCGCCAGGCAGCGGTCGAGCGAGTGAATGGCCTCGTCTATGCTGTGGTGGCGGAGAGCCGCGGGATCTACATGGCCAACGACGCCAAGGCGCTCGGCAAGTTCGCGGACAGCCTCGAAAAGCATCTGGTTGCCATCGAGGCGTCGTTGCCAGAACTGCAGGGAAGCCCGTTGCCCGACGTCCAGGCAACGGAGATGGTGGCGGTTCACCAGATCCAGCAATTCCTTGATCTTCGCCGGTCGCTGGTGGCCACTGGTCGCCGTGAAGGATCGGCTGCCGCCCGGGTCATTGGCGACAACGACGCGAACCGCTCGACCCGCCAGGCGCTCAACAAGGCACTGGTCGAGCTGAGCGGGGCAGTCGGCAACGAAACTGATCTGCTCAATGCCCGCGCCGAGAGTCTTAACCGCGACGTCGTCGCCATTCTGGTTGGCACCTGCGCCGTCGCCTTCGTGCTGACCGTGTTCCTGACCGTCGTCACGGCTTGGCGGGCGATCGTGCGTCCGTTGCATGGGTTCCAACGGATCACCTCCGCGATCGCAGATGGGCAACTGGATGTCGTACTGCCTCAGGCCGACCGGAAGGACGAGATCGGTGATCTCGCCAGGTCGCTGGTCAAGTTGCGGGACAAGGCAGCCGAGGCACGTCTGCTGCAACAGGCCGAGGCGGCGACTCAGTCGGCAGCTCGGGCACGGTCGGCACGGCTGGAGGCGGCAGTGAGCTCGTTCGAGCGCTCAATCGAGGCGCATCTGGGTGAGATGGCGGTGGAGCTGGAGCAGAGTGGCCAAGCAGCGCTGGCGGCCGCCGATGCGACGCTCGGCAACGTCCGGGCGGTTGGCAAATCGGCCGCCGATCTGACGGTTTCCATCCTGGAAGTGTCGGCCGCAGCAGAGCAGTCGCGGCGCCAGTCCAACCAGACGGTGGCCGCGGCCGAAGGCGCGGTGGCCGATGTGGCCAAGCTGCGCGAGGCCGCGGACAAGGCAGGCGGCGTCGTGGCGCTGATCCGGGCGATCGCCGAGAACACCAACCTTCTGGCGCTCAACGCCACGATCGAGGCGGCGCGCGCCGGGGAAGCGGGCAAGGGCTTTGCGGTGGTGGCGGGCGAGGTGAAGACGCTGGCCGAGCAGACCCGCAAGGCCACTGACGACGTGGCGGGCGAGCTCGAGCGGATCCGGGCAGCCAGCCATGCCTCGGCCGATGCGATCCGGACCCTGTTCGACGCGGTGGGCCAGATCGGCCGGGCCGCGGGTAGCGTCGCCGCCACCGTGGAGCAGCAGCAGGCCGCCACTGGTGCGATCGCACAGAGCATCGAACGGGTCGCCCAGGAGACCCAGGAGGTGACCACGACCGTGCGCGGCAGCAACCATGCCATGGCCGGCCGTACCAGCAAGGTCCAGGACACCATCCGGCAGTTCCTGGCCGAAGTGCGCGCCGCCTGACCAGCTGCTACACCTTGTTCTGCTTTCTCACCTCGATCGTGCGGGGGCGGCAGGGCGAGTATTCCCCGAAGGTGATCCTGCCCGCATGAAGGCGGCATCTTCGCGCGGCAGGCAGGACAGGACCAATGGAAGGGATCGATTGACGTTCCGCTCTGGTGGCCACCTGAACCGACCCGATCCATCTAGATTGTCGCTCCAGCAATCGCCGGTCGGCACCGGCAATCTCCGTTTCATGGGCCGGTACCGGCGGCGACCGGCGCGCCTGGCACGCGCCGTGAACAATTGCATGTGGACAAAGCGGTCCCGATGCCGACGCAGGTGTTCGCTCAAAAGGCTGTTCAATCGACGTGTGCCGGCACGGGCGGCTTCCTCAAAGGTTGGTCGAGCGAGGGCGGCCGCTGCCATGAAGAACAAGATTGCACGTGGCGGAGAAGCGTCGTGTTGAGCAGCGGAGAGCTGCCAGCAAGCGGTTCCGTGGCGTAAAACCTGATGGTTTTGGTGTCTGGCAGCCACCGATCAGGCAGGAGCAACCTCAGTCGACCCGTACGATCCTCCCCAGCGGTCCAGGAGAGACGACCTGCATGCTGCCGAGATAGCCAGCCAGCACGTCGACATCATAGGCACCGGTAACCCGGTTCACCCCATCCCTCAGCACAGTGAAGCCGTCGCCCCCATCGGCCAGGTAATTGTTGACCGTTACCCGATAGGTTGCCACGGGATCGATCGGCTTGCCGTTCAACGATATGCTCCCCGGAACGACGCGTTCGCCCGGCGGCTTCTCCGCTGACCAGCTATAGGTGAAGCCGCGCGATACCTGGAGGATCCTTGGCTTTGGCTGATCCAGCCACTGCTGCTCCAGCATGCGAGTGATCTGCGCGCCAGTCAGGTCCATCGTCACCAGCGAGTTACCGAACGGCTGGACCGCGAAGACATCGGCGTAGGTGACGTTGCCGTTCTCCATCAGCAGGTCGGTGCGCACGCCACCCGGATTGGTGAACGCGATCTCGGCACCACTTGTGCCCGCAGCCTTCGTGGCCGAGAGCTGCGCATCCGCGATCAGGTTGCCGAGGGTGAACTCACCAGCGGGGCTCTCCGCCTTCGTCAGCGAGGCTGACAGCCGACCCACGATCCTGTTGGCGCGCGGTTCCACGATCTTCTGGTACTTTTCGATCAGTGCGGTCTGCTCGGGATCCTTGGCGTGGGTCTCGGTGCGGACAATCAGGTTCTCGGCGCGTGCCGAGACGATGTCGTGCGTGCCGCGGTCGACCTGAACGTCGATCTGGGTCACGAGGGTGCCGAACTTGTCGGCGCTCGTGACCAGTCGACGGTCGATCATGCAGTTGTACGCCTTGTGCGTGTGGCCGCTCACCACGATGTCGACCGCCTTGTCAAGTTTGGACACGATATCCACGATCGGGCCGGAGATGGCAGGGCATTCGTCGTAGCCGCCGGTAGGAAACCCGCCCTCGTGGATTAGTACCACGATCGCCTCGATCCCGTCGGACCGCAGCTCAGGCACCAGCGCATTGACCGTCTCCGCTTCGTCGCGAAAGCTCAGGCCGGCCACGCCGGTCGGCATGACGATGCCGGATGTCCCTTTAAGGGTAAGCCCGATGAAGGCCATCGGGACACCTTCGAACGTCTTCACATAGTAGGGCGGCAGGACCGTCTGGCCGGTCGCTTCGTCGATCGTGCTGGCGGCGAGGTACTGGAACCTGGCCCCCTTGAACGTCTGTCCTTCACGGCAATGATCGTCTGGATGGCAGCCGCCGTGCTGCATCCTCAACAGCTCGGCCAGGCCATCGTCAAATTCATGATTGCCGACCGCGCTCGCCTCCAGCCCCATCAGGGAGAGTGCTTCGACCGTTGGCTCGTCGTGCAGGATACCGGAGAGCAGCGGGCTTGCACCGATCAGGTCGCCAGCGGCCACGAAGATGGAGTTGGGCCCAGCGCTCCGCAATTGCTTGATCAGAGTCGCCATCGCCTCCGAGCCCCCGGCCGGCACGGCGATCGTCGCCGACGCATCATCGGGATCGGTGATCTTGATGCCGCCGCCCGGCGGCAGGAGATTGCCGTGGAAGTCGTTGATCGCGAAGATCTTCACCTCGATGGGAGTAGCGGCCTTCTGGCACGTCGCCGGCAGCGCGACCCAAAGCGATGCTACTGACAGGGCCGCAATCCCGAACAACCTGCGTCCCATGAAGCATTCCTTTCGACGCGCCGCGGACCGATCCTGCTGCTTCCTAGCATGCCCTGCCATAGCGACAAGGACAGCCAAGCATGGGCCAGAACAAGGCGGACGCCTTCGGTTGGTTGGCAGAGACTCCTCGCGCAGGACGTACGGCCGTCACCTATCGAGTATCTGCCGAGCGGAAGCTGCGCTGGCTTCTCGACCTGATCAGCACATTGAGCCGGGAGACCGATGAGGCCGCGCCCGCGTAGTGGTCTCCAGCTAGTTTCCGGGCGAGATGGTGGCGGCGAGTGGCAATGCGTCGTGAGTTCGTCAGTCGGCAGAACCAGCGCTTGGCTACGTTGCGTCGGGCATGCGCGCTCGGACCGGGAGGATCGGGAGTGGCCCAGCTGGTGGTCGATGAGACGACCATCCTGATGCGCCGGCATCGGGCCAGAGACGCCGGCTGCGGGCATCGAGAGCCATCTAGGCGACCGAGTGACGGCACCGCATGGGGTGGCGGCATGGCCATGGGGATGCCGGTGATGTTGCCAGGCCCCCGCAAGGTGACCAACGCCCATGATCATCTCCCGTCCGATGGACGTAGGCATGCCATTCAGAATTCTGCCTGTCCGAGCTTGACATGCTCGGGGGCGAGATGAAGACACTGCAGCCTGTCGCAGCCTGTCGCAGCCTGTCGCAGCCTTTGACGGCCGCGGACAGATCGCGGCGTACCGTCTTGCGGGTCGCCCGGTCTTGCCGACGGACGAGGTCGACCCTCGGGCTGTAGAGGAAACTCTCGAAAGTTCGGCAGCAGCCGACCCTTCGTCTCCCGACAAGTCTGGTCCATGCTTCGTCGGCCGACAGACCATCCATCGCCACTGCCGATCAAGCCAGGAGGCGTGGCCGGGAAGGCCGGTTCGAGCCTGAAGGCTGCCGGTTCGGCCTTTTCCTCCACCATGATGGTCCGGAAGTGCGCCCACCACCGCAGCACGTTGGGGATCGGGATCGCTGACCGCGTTGATGGGCAGCCGCCTCGATCGTCCCATTCTCTGCGTGGCCCTCGATCAGCTCAGCTGGAAGGACCGCAGGCTGCAAGCTGCACGGCGGCTAGCAGAGGCTGGTGGACCGGCGCCGGCTACCGTGCCTGCCGCGGACCTCGTCGAACTCGTGGCCGCCGAAGAAGGCCTCGATCCGCTGGCTGGCGACCGCGGTTCTCCGGCCTGCCGCGCCAATAACATGTTGCTGCTGTCCCCTGACGGTGTCCTTCCAGAAAGGAATCGGATCGTGGATAGTGCGGTGCGAACCTGGCGCGGAGGGACATGGGCCGTCCTGCGCCCGGTACTGCCTGAACATGTCGATGTGGACGTGGCCGATCACACCCAGGCAAGGTACTGGCGCCGGGAAGACTTCTCCTCGTCCATGGGCAGCCCTGAGATGTCACGAAGCATGAAGCGGCGGTGCAAGTCGCCGAGGCTGAGCTTGGGGATCGCCTCGCGCAACTAGATCAGGACGTCACCCCGCAGCAACAGCGTGCGGCGACGGACCGAAGATCGATCGCCTCCGCCGCGAACAGGGCGGCCCAATGGGTCGTTCAGCATGCGTCGGGCAGCCGTCATGCAGCCTTTGGCACTCGGCCCGTACGCGCGCCGTCGCGTGGTCTGAGGCGTCGAGACCTGCTGCCGTCCGGCATCCTCCTCGATATGCATGGGAGTATCCGCCACGACATGCTGGGGCCATCCAGCTAGAACGCTGCAACCAAGCTGGTCCGGCGTCAGCCGCAGACCATGCCTGCCACCGTGGGGCTTCGCCAGAAACCGCGGCCCGGAACCTCCAGGCGGGAGGGTCTGCAGATCAGGGGCCCCGCCTCGTCCTTGCTCCCTTAGCAGACCAGTCGTCCGTTCCAGGAAGCCGACGCGGTCCGCTGATCGCAGGCGCAGCGCAGCCGGGCGATCAGGCTTGGCAGCGTCAATATTGTCCTGCGCCAGAGCAGCTTCTGTCGGAAGTGGAGGCCCACTTGCTCAAGTAGCGCAATGGACATGGAATTCAGGCGCATGCCCCGCTCCTGAACCGGCCGCTACCGCCTGTCTGCCTCTCGCCTGGGCTGGGTCATGACGATCATCAACCGGCTCAGGCCGGATCGCACCGTTCTACCTCTCCGAATTCGGCGCATGCCAGCGACAGATCCAAGGTAGAGGGCCTGGCTCTTGCAGTGCGGTCGCGCAGTCGGCCCGGCGCCTCCGGTCTCGATCAGGCGGATCCGACCAGAAGCCGGCAGTCACGCGATGCACGTCGACAGGAAGGCCTCTCCATGCCAGCTCTACGGGGCTTGGCCGAGTGAATGCCCACGGCTTGACCTGGACAGGTCGATGGACGCACCTCGACCGCTGCTGCAGCCATGGCTGCTCGTGAAGGAAGGCTCCTCCGACGATGGACATCCTCAACGCCCGTGCCGCGGAAGATCGCAAGCATCGCTACCAGCCCGCGCCAGCTTGCACCATGGTCATCTTCGGGGCGGGGGGCGACCTCACCAGCAGGCTGATCGCACCGGCACTCTACAACCTGGCCGAGGCCGGCATGCTTGCCGACGGGTTCAGGGTAATCGGCCTCGATCTCGCCGACCTCGACGATGCCGGCTGGCGCGAGCATCTGTCGTCCAAGATCCATGGCTTCGTCGCGGGCCATGTCGGCGAGGCAAATGCGCCTGCGTTCAACGATGCTGTCTGGACCTGGTTGGTGCAGCGCCTCCACTATCGCCGCGGCGATTTCGGCGACCCCGCAACATTCCAGGCGCTCAAGGCCGAGATCGACCGTCCCGGCACCAATGTGCTCTTCTATTTGGCCGTCGCCGAGCGGTTCTTCGGGCCCATCGTGGAGCGACTGGGGGCGGCCGGCCTGACCGTAGAGGGCAGGGATGGACAGCCCGCCTGGCGTCGGGTGGTGATCGAAAAGCCATTCGGCCACGATCTGCCCTCTGCCCTCGCCTTGAACCGGCAGATCCTCAATGTGCTGCGCGAAGACCAGATCTTCCGGATGGACCATTTCCTCGGCAAGGAGACGGTCCAGAACATCATGATGCTGCGGTTCGGCAACGGAGCGTTCGAGGCGCTCTGGAACCGGCAGAACATCACCCATGTGGAGATCACCGCCGCGGAAACGGTGGGCGTGGAGGGGCGTGGCAGGTTCTACGAGCATGCCGGCGCCCTGCGCGACATGATCCCCAACCATCTGTTCCAACTCCTGGCCGTCACCGCAATGGAGCCGCCAAATTCCTTCGACCCCGGCCCCGTGCTCACCGAGAAGGCCAAGGTCCTGGACGCGGTGGAGATCCCGACCTGCGACTTCGGGGCCTGCGCTGTTCGCGGGCAGTACGGCCCGGGCGTGATGGACGGCAAGAGCGTGCCGGGCTATCGGCAGGATCCGAGCGTGGCACCGGAGTCGCCCGTCGAGACCTATGTCGCCTTGAAGCTGTTCGTGGACAACTGGCGCTGGGCCGGCGTTCCCTTCTACCTGCGGACCGGCAAGCGGATGAAGCGGCGCGACACCGAGATCGTGGTCCACCTCCGCCGACCGCCCTTCACCATGTTCCGGACCACGCCGGTCGATGAACTGGCGACCAACAAGCTGGTGCTTCACATCCAGCCGGATGCGGGGATCTCGTTCCACTTCAACGCCAAGGTCCCGGGGCCCGAGGTTCATTCGGACGAGGTGCGGATGGACTTCCGCTACCGGGATTTCTTCAGGGAGACGCCTGGTACCGGGTACGAGATCCTGCTCTACGACTGCATGACGGGCGACGGCACGCTGTTCCAGCGCGCGGACTTCGTCGAGGCCGGCTGGCGCGTGGTCCAGCCGATCCTGGAATACTGGTCGAACACGCCGCCGGACTTTCCCAACTATGCCGCCGGCTCGGACGGCCCGGCTGCGGCAGACGCCCTGCTCAAGCGTGACGGCAGGGCCTGGCGGAAGCTGTAGAAGCAGCGTGGGGATAAGGCTGCCGTCAGCCCCCCTGCACGAGGATCTCGACCCTGCGGTTCATCTGGCGGCCCGCAGCCGTGCTGTTGTCGCCGATTGGATCCGCCTTACCGCGGCCCAGGGCAGTGAGCCGGCCTGCGGCGACACCGTGGCTGATCAGTGCGGTCCGCACGGCCTCGGCCCGCCGGTTCGAGAGGTCGAGGTTATAGGCCTCGGAGCCCTGGCTGTCGGTGTAGCCAGTGATCGTCGCGCGCGATTGGGGGTAGGCGTTCAGGACCTCCGCAATCTTGGCCATGGTGGTCGCGTAGCCCGGCTGCAGCACCGCACTGTCGAAGGGAAACATGACCTCGGACGGCATGACCAGCTTCAGCGCATCCTGGCGGACCCGCTCGATCTCCAGCTGGCGAGACTGGGTCTCGTAGGCGAGCTCCTTGCGAAACTGCTGCTCCTGGCTGTCGAAGGCATAGCCGATACCGCCGCCCACCGCCGCACCGATCGCGGCGCCGATGGCCGTTCCTTCGCCCTTGACGCCCTTGTGGCCCAGGATGTTGCCGAGAACGCCGCCGATCACTGCGCCGGCGACGGCGCCGGTGGCCGTCTTGGCACCCGGCTGGGCCGGTCCGTCAGGGCTCTGCGTGCAGCCGCCGACGCCGCCAAGTGCCAGCACCACGACCCCGATCGCCAGCTTCCTCACCCCTATCCACTCCATCCTTGCCATCCTGCCGCCCACGATCACCGTCGGCACCCGATCCACGGCGCCATTCCTATCCGCTCCCGCAAGCGCCGGCCAGAGGCGTGGAGACGCCCCACCGGCGCATATCGAGCAGCTCATCATTGCAGCAGTTTCAATAGGTTCTGGGGCATCTGGTTTGCCTGCGCCAGCATGGACACGCCGGCCTGGGTCAGTACCTGCATCGAGGTGAACTTGGTCATCTCCGCAGCCATGTCGACGTCCAGCAGGGTCGAGCGCGCCGCGTCCAGGTTCTCGACACTGGTGGCGAGATTGGCGGAAGCGAACTCGAAGCGCGACATCAGCGCACCCATGTTCGCGCGCGCCTCGTTCATGCCGGCGATCGCACTGTCCAGAGCGTCGCCCGCCGTCACTGCGGATGCGTTGTTGTTCACGCTGGTCCCGGTCAAGCCCAAGGCGGCCGGCCGGACGTCGCTGATGTTGACGGCAATCGTATCGCCGGAGGAGACCCCGACCTGGAAGGTCAGGCTGGCACCACCGGCCACCTCGAGCTGGCTGGCCGCACCTGCTGCAAAGGTCGAGGTGAAGTCGAAGTTGCTCAAGGAAAGCTCGAGCCCCGCATGCTGGAAGGAGATCCGGCCTTCGTAGACCACTGCACTTCCGGCATGGGTGAACTGCACCGTGTCAGCGATGGTACCGTTCGACAAGGTGAACTCGCCGAGGCTGGAGCCGGCCGTATAGTTGTAGGCTAGCTGCCAGGTGCCAGCATTGGCATTGCCGGACAGGCGCGCAGTCACGCCGTTAGCATAGGTGCTGTCGTGGTTGAAGATCGTATCGGTGGATGCGCTCAGATCGATCGACTTGCCGGACGCGCCGTTCAACAGCTGTGCACCGTTGAACTTGGTCTGGTTGGTGATATTGCCGACCTCACCCACCAGTTCCTGGTACTCCAGGTCCAGGAACGAGCGTTCGCCATCCGTCAGCGAGCCGGACTGCGACTGCACGGCCAGGGCCTTCATGCGCAGCAGGATGTCCGAAATCTTGGCAAGGCCGCCATCTGCAACCTGGAGCAGGCTGGACGCCTGGGCGGTGTTGACCGAAGCCTGCCTGAGCGCCGAGACGTCGGCCCGGATCTCGGTGCCGACCGCGAGCGATGCCGCATCGTCGGAGGCCTTCACGATCCGGGACCCGCTGGAAAGCTTCGCCAGCGAACTGCTGGCCTGCGCGGTATTGGTGGTCAGGTAGCGCAGTGCCGTGTTGGCGGAGGTGTTGGTCGTTCCAGTAAGCGGCATGGACAAGTCTCCTGCCCGTGATCCGACCGATCCAGTCGGGCTGGGCGTTAAGGTTATCTGGTCTGAAAGGTTGATGGATCGGCGTGGTTAACGGGCGCTGCCGCGACAGCGCCGGGCGCAGGAATGGTTCAGATGGTCGCCACCACGTTCAGGCTGATCGGATGCCCGAACAGCATGAGGCGGCTCGTGTCGTCGAACAGCTCGTGACCTTCCACCCGCCGGAACTCGCGAAAGCCGTTCCTGGCCAGGAAATGGCCGAGCAGGTCGAAGGTGAAGCCGACCTTGTGGAAGTCATGCTCGTCCGTCTGCCCGCCATAGATGACGCGCATCAGATGGAAGCGGGCCTCGGGTGGCAGTTGCGGGTGGATGAACATCCGGCACAGCACGTCCAGGTCCGGAACGCTGATGCGCAGGCACCCGTTGGGCTTCAGGATCCGCCGCACCCCCGCCAGCACGGCATGCAGCTCGTGCTGATAGCCCAGATGCTCGAGGACATGGGAGGCATAGACCTCTGCGACGGACCCGTCCCCGAATTGGCTGAGGTCGGTGCAGTTGCCGATGAAGTCGACGTTCGGCCCGGGCTGCACGTTCAGGATCTTCCATCCAGCCCGTGGCTGGATTCCCCCGATGTGCAACCTCAGTTCGTCGGTCTCCTGCGCACGCTCGGGTGCGGGCGCGGTTCGGACCGCCGGTTCTTCCATCATGGCCAGCGTCGTCCCCTCGGCCTGGTCTATGGGCATGGCCGCTGCTCCTTTCATTGCCTCGCTCCCCGCTGGCAGCGGTCCTGCCACATGGCGCGGAAGGCGGCGGTCAGGCTGGCGCCGAGTCCCGCCTCGTCCATGAGCGGAGAAGCCGCCATCTCGGCGCGGAGCATGCGCCGCAGGCTGGACAGCAGCCCCGCAGATCCCGCTAGCTGAACAGCGGTCAGGACATACTCCTTGGGATCTTGAGCGATGCAGGAGGCGAGGCCCAGGGTCTGCAGGAGCGAGACGCCGACCCGTCCGGCATGAACGGCGCCGGCCAAGGTGACGACCGGGACGCCCATCCAGAGTGCCTCGCAGGTCGTGGTGGTGCCGTTGTAGGGGAAGGTATCCAGCGCGATGTCGACCCGTCCGTAGGTGGCGAGATGATCGGCCCGGCCGCGCGTGCGCTGGATCAGCTCGATGCGGTCCGTGGCGATCCCGCGCCGGCCGAAGGCATCGGCGATCCGGTCCCGGACGACCGGGTCATGGCTCATGTCGTGCTTCAGGAGCAGCCTTGACCCGGGCACATCATGGAGGATGGCGGCCCAAGCCTCGAACACGGTGTCGTTGAGCTTTGCGACATTGTTGAACGAGCCGAACGTCACGTGACCGTTGGCGAGGCAGGGCGGATCCAGCACCTCCGGATAGTCGATCGGGCGATAGGCCAGGAAGCAACGGTCGAGCCGCATCAGCCGCTCGACGGCATAGGCGTCGGCATGCGCCGGATCGGTGGCCCGGTCGACGATGCGCCAATCCACTGCCGTGGTGCCGGTGGTGTTGGGGTAGCTAAGATAGGTGGCCTGCACCGGCGCCGGGCGGCGCGCCAGCACGAGTAGGCGATTGTCCGAAGTGTGCCCTGCCAGATCGACCAGGATGTCGATGCGGTCGGCCCTGACCTGCCGGGCGATCTCGTCGTCCGGCATGGACGCGACATCCCGCCAGTGATCGGAGGTCGCGCGCAGCATGTTCGTCATGTCGTCGGGACGATCGACATAGGCGTAGCAGAACGTCTCGACCGCCGTACGATCCAGATGCTGCAGCACCGGCAGGAAGAAGAAGCTGACGGAATGGCCGCGAAAGTCCGGGGAGATGAACCCGACGCGCAGGCGGCGGTCCGGGTCGAGGTCGGTACGGGCCGGGGCGCAGTGCAGCACGTGCGGAAGCGCGAACCGCTTGGCCCAACGCTCATGCTCGGCGCGAACCTCGATCGGATCCGCACCTGCCAGGTAGTTCAGGTCGAACACGAGGGTGGAATGCTCGGCGGACTGCGCGGACGGACGCGCCACGCCCTTGCGCAGCAGGGCCAGGCCCTCCTCGAACAGCCCGCGCTGGATGCAGAGATGCCCCAGGATCGAGTGGGCGTTGGACGGTTCGGGACGCGCTTCCAAAAAGCGGTTGAGATGCCGCTCAGCTTCCTCGCCCTTGCGGGTACGTACGCAGGCATAGCCCAGCCAGCGGATCGCCTCGAGCGCACCCGGATCGAGCTCCAGGGCGCGACGGAATGCCTGCTCCGATTCGTCGGCTCGCCCGCGTGCCATAGCGAGATGGCCCATGTTGTACCAGACGTCGTAGTTCGCCGGATCCTGGGCCAGTGCCTGTTGCAGGGGCGGCTCGGCCTCGGCGAAGCGATGGCGGCCGATCAGAGCACCGGCGAGGTTGGCCAGCGCCGTCACATGGTCAGGTGCCAGCTCCAGGGCTGCCCTCGCGGCTTCCTCGGCCGCTTCGAAGTGTTCCAGCGAGGCCAGTGCGCCGGCAAGATTCGCCCTGGCGTCGGCGAACCGCCCGTCCAGCGCAATCGCCCGCTCGTACGCCTGGATGGCTTCCGCCTTTCGGTCCGAGCGATTGAGCAGGTTCCCGAGGTTGGACCAGAAATGGGCACAGTCCGGTCGCAGGCTGAGGGAGTGGCGGACGAGGCGTTCGCCTTCCTCGGCCTCGCCCAGCGCCGCCAGCGCCATGCCCTGCAGATGCACGGCATCCGGCTGGCGCGGATCGCGGCGCAGCACCTCGCGGTAGAGTTCGCAGGCACCCCGGTAGTCTTTTGCCCGGTGCCGAGCGGCGGCTGCAAGCAGCATGGCCTGAGCGCCGGCACGCCGTTGATCCGGCTGAAGCCTGGTGGATTGCGCACGCGCGTTCAACGCGACGCTGCTGATGCCGCCCATCATCTCGCTGCTCCGGTTCAGTTCGACGGCAGGACGCGGTGGCGCAGCGAATAGCTGCTGTCAGCCAGTACGATCTGGGTGCCGATGCGCCGCTGCGTGTCGATCACGATGGGTGCACGAAGATTGGCGAACAGCTCCAGCCCTTCGCTGCCCTGGCGCGCCGTGACGACCGCGAGGTAGTCGGCATGGTCCGGGTCGAGTGCCAGGACATGGCAGGTGGCGCTGCGGTCAGCCGACCTCACCAGGTCCGATTCGCGCGGGATCGGCATCACGAAGAAGGCGACGGCGCCATCGTCGAGCGACTGGAGCAGCAGCACCGGACTGCCGGTGATCCGTTCCAGCTGGAAGCGGTGAGACCCGGGGAAGCCCGGTAATCCCGACGGGAACGAGAGCAGTCGCTCCGGGTCCATTCGGATCATCCCGAACCTGGTCGCCAGCATGGTACCTTCCGGATCCGCAAAGGGATGCTGGGTCGGTGTCATCGCCGGTTCGGGCAAGGCTGCTGCAGCGGTCACGCTCATCGTTCCTCGATGAAATACTCCGTGACCGCAAACTTACGTCGGCTTGGTTAAGAAAGAGTTGATGCTCACCGCAGATAGTCCGCCAGGGAGAGATTGCTGATCTGGCTGACGATCAGGTAGGAGGCCTCGATCGCGACCTTGTCCTGCGCCATCCGGGTCATGGCCGCGGAGGTGTCGGTGTCTTCGATGCGGCCCCGGGTCTCGTCCAGATAAAGGGCGGCCGATCTTTGAACCTCGGCCACGTCCTGCACGCGGGCCGCCGTGGCGCCCACCGTGCTGCGCAGCTCGATCACGCCCGCCAGCGCCTGATCGGCCTTGGCCAGGGCATTTTCGAGCATCGGGCGGCTGTTGGCCTGGTGGCCGGTCAGCGTCATGCCGAGCGCGGCGAAGAGGTCGGCGAACGCAGGATCGTCCGCACGCACCAGGACGTCCACCTTCACGTCGCGTTCCAGCCAGCCCGAGCGGTTCAAGTCGTCGCCCTGGTAGTAGAGGCCGGGATCGGCGGTCGTGATCGGCCCGGCGGGCAGGATGACAGGCTTGGTATCGGTGCTGGTCCCGGAGAACAGGTAACGGTCATGCGAGGTGGCGTTCAACTGTGCCGCCACCTCCTCGGTCAGCGTCGCGCTCTCGATCCCAAGGGGCATGTCGTCGCCGCTGGGATCGTTCAGGCGCTGAACGAGCAGCGTACGCAGCCGCTCGGCGACCGAGACGATGCTGCCGAGCGCGCCGTCCATCGCCTGCAACTCGTCGTTCAGCCGCTCGTTCTGGGCAAGGAAGTTTCCGTTGGTCGCAATCTGGTCGCGCGTACGAAGGAGGAGCGCCGTCTCCTGCGGGATCTCCGCGTAGCGTCGCACCTGCTTGCCGGTCGCGACGTCGGTCTCGAGATCGCGGACCCGCGAGCGGGTGCTGCCCATCACGTCGGCCAGACGGGTCTGGTGGCTGAGATCGCCGATACGGGTAGTCATGAGGGAGGTTCCGTTCAGTTGCCGATCCGCAGGAGTTCGCCGAACAGGTCGTCGGTGATCGAGATGATCCGGGCGGAGACGGTGTAGGCCTGCTGATAGAGCACGAGCCGCGACAGTTCCTCGTCGAGGTTGACGCCGCCAATCGTGCCGATCCGGCTCGCCAGATCGTCCGCCAGCGCCTTGTCACCTGCCTCGGTCCGCTGCGCCTCTGCGGCTAGCGCCGCAGACAGGCTTGCCATGTCGGCTGCATAGCCGCCCGGTGTCTGGGCGTAGGCAGGCAGGGCTCCGCGCGCGACCGTGACAGTGGGTGTGGTCAGCGCCGCCGCCAGGGCTGCAGCCCCGCGCTGGTCGCCTACCCCGCCCAGCCTCGCCACCAAGGGCGGGCCTGTCGTGACGTCCAGCTTGCCGGCGGCGAGCTGGAAGCCGTTGGCTGCAATATCGGCCCGTAAGTGGCCAGCACTGGCCCCGCTACCGGCGACGACCAGATCGTTCAGGCCGAAATAGTGGGAGAAGCCATAGCTCCTGGCGTGGCCGGCCGCGTCGCTGACCGGTACGGCGCTGCTGCCCTCGTCGATCGCGATGCCGTGGGCAGGATCGACCGCACCGAGTACAAGCCGGCCGCTGGCGTCCAGCGTCGCGGTGACCGCGCCGCCCGACGCCGCCACGATCGCCGTCGTCACGTCCCCCACGGTGGCGAAGCTGGCAAGGTCCAGCTGGAACGCCGCTGCGGTGACGCCGCTGGTGCGGTCCACGACCGCAATGGTGGCCGTGCCGGTCCCGGTGAACGGGGAAGCGGCGGCCTGCCCCACTTTCGTTCCCTGCAGCGTTGCCGGCGGCGGATTGGCCGCTCCGCCATTGTGGGCGGCATTGAGAGAAAAGCGCAGCATCGAGGCCAACTCGCCCAGCTGGTCGGCCAGCTCGGGCAGGATGCGGTCCCGGGCCTCGACCAGACCCTGCAGCTTGCCGCCGCGCAGGCGGGACACGATCGGATCGGCACCGGCTGCCACCAGTTCCGGTGTCGGTACCGTGCGGGTGCCGGCACTGACCAGATCCTCGGACCTCGCCCCCGCCACCGGCTTGCCGGTGGCGCGATCGATATCCCTGGCTGCGACCACGGTGATCGCGCCGAACGAGGCGTCGCTCGCCACGGACGAGGCTGGCTCGTAGACAAGGACCTTGGGCTCGCCGTCCAGGAGGACGGTGCCGGCGCGGGTGACCAGATCGACATGGCCGTCTTCGTGCCAGCCGACCTGGATGTCGATCTTGCCGGCCAGGGCGTGCAGGAGGTTGTCGCGCCGATCCTGCATCTCGGCGGTGCCGTTGCCGCGCGTGAACTGGTCGTTCACGGCTGCAAGCTCCACGAGATCCACGTTGATCGACGCGATGGTCTGGCCGATCGTCTGGTCGGTATCGTGGCGCAGGGTCTGGATCGCGCTCGTGTCGCCGTCGATCGTGCGAAGGACGTCGTCAATCCTGCTCAGCACCTCGTGGCGCGAGGCTGCCAGCTCGGGCGTGGCGGTCAGTGCATCCAGCGAAGTCAAAAGTTCGGTCAGCCTGCTCGGGATGCCGCGGGTGCTGTCCCCGGCTTCGCCGTAGATCGTGTCCTGGACCCGCTGATGGATGGCCGCGATCGCTTCGCTGCGGCCCAGTCGGACCGCCTGTTCGCGTGCCTCGGTGGCGATGAACTGGTCGGCCACGCGGGTGACGTCGAGCGACCGGACCCCGGCACCCTCGCCCGCGATGACACGGGTCTCCTGCTGGATGACCTTGCGCGAGTAGCCGGGGGTGTTGACGTTCGCGACGTTGTTGGCGGTGTTTGCCAGGGCGTTCTGGGCGGCGGCCAGGCCGGACAGCGCATTGTTGAGCGTGCTGGTGAGCGACATGGGTCAGATCTGCCGATCGAAGGCCAGCGCGATGACTTGGCCGCGCATCGCGTTGCCCGTCCGCTGCTGGGGGTAGAGTTTCGGTTTGGCCGGGCCGGCCTCCAGGCTGCTGCCGATATGACGCATCACCCGTTCGACCACGGTCCGTGCTGCCTCCAGCGACCGAAGATTGTCCGCCGCCTTCGCCTGGAAGATCCTCGTTGCCTGTTCCAGGGAACGGCGGACCTCCGGGTCGAGCAGCGCCATCAGCTCCGGCTGACGCCGCAGGGCCCGCAGCTCCGCCTCATAGGCATGGCAGAGCGTCGTCTTTTCCATGACGATGTCCTGAAGCCGGTCCAGACGCATGCCGCGCAGGATCTGGATCTCCTGTTCCATCACCTGTTCCAGCTGGCGCATCAGGGTCATGATCACCGCCACCCGTTCCAGCGCTTCCATCATCCGACCTCCTGCGCATCTAGCATCGCCTTCAGGACCGCATCGGCCACGCCGACGCCACCGGAGCGGCTGACCAGTTTTGCGTACTCGTCGTTCATGAACGACCGCCAGGTGTCTTCGGCCTGGCCACCGGACATCACCGATCCGGAAAGGCCGGTGCTCATGCCTTCCAGCATCTTCGCGAGGAAGACGCTCTCGAACGCTTGTGCCGCTTCCTCCGCTGCGGCCAGATCTCGCGGACCCTGCTTCTGGGTCGCGGCCTCGGCCGCCCGGGCAGGGCCGGTGGACTGGGGCAGCATGAATAACGTGTCAGCCATCACATCACCTCGATTTCAGCCTGCAGGGCACCCGCGGCCTTGATGGCCTGGATGATGCCGATCATGTCGCGCGGTCCGACCCCCATGGCGTTCAGACCGTCCACCAGATCCTGCAGGGTGACTGCACCACTCAGGACGGCCATGCGGCGGCCACTCTCCTCGTCGACCTGGACGTTGGTCTGTGGCGTCACCACCGTCTCGCCGTTGGCAAGGGGGTTCGGCTGGCTCACCTGCGGGGTCTCCGTGACGCGTACGGTCAGGTTGCCTTGTGCGATGGCGACCGTGCTGATGCGCACGTTCTCGCCGATCACGATGATCCCCTTGGTCTCGTCCACCAGGATCCGGGCGGGCTGGTCGGGGTCGATCCGCAGCTGCTCGATCTCGCTCATCAGGAGCGCGATGCGCTCGCGGTAGTGGCCGGGAATGCTCAGCACCACGGTGGCCGGGTCGGTCGCCTGCGCGCCGGCACCCTTGGACCATTTGTTGATCGCCGCCGCGATCCGGTTCGCGGTGGTGAAGTCGGGGTTGCGCAGGGCCAGCTTCACGTTCTCCAGCTGGGCCAGCGCGAACTCGACTTCCCGCTCGACGATGGCGCCGGAAGGGATCCTGGCGGTGGTCGGCACGCCGCGGGTGACCTTCTCAGCCTGCCCGCCGGCCTCGAAGCCGCCCGTGGAGAGCGCTCCTTGTGACACGGCATAGATCTCGCCGTCCGCGCCCATCAGCGGGGTCACCAGCAGCGTGCCGCCGTTCAGGGACTTGGCATCGCCAAGGGCGCTGACCGACACGTCCAGGCGGCTGCCCTGGCGGGCGAAAGGCGGCAGGGTGGCCGTCACCATCACCGCCGCGACGTTCTTGGTGTTCAGCTTGCCGCCGCGCGTCGCGACGCCCAGCCGGTCCAGCATCGCCGTGAGGCTTTCCTGGGTGAAGGCGGAGTTGCGCAGCGTGTCGCCGCTGCCGTTCAGCCCGACCACGAGGCCGTAGCCGACCAGCATGTTGTCGCGAACGCCTTCGAAGTCGGCCACATCCTTAAAGCTGCTGTTTCTAGCTGTTTCTGGGCAGAGCATCAGTGATGTCAAAGTCATTGTTGAGCAGCGACTTACGTCCACAAGTTATCCTGTGCATGTCTCCTTGTTTCTCTCTATTCAAGCCGGTATGTTGGGGCCAGAGTAGGGTTCAAAACGGTTTGACGGAGATTCTTCAGTATGAAGCTATCGGCTGTGAGAGCCAAGACAGAGGCGCGACCAGGTCGCTACAACGATGGTGCTGGCCTCTATCTCTTGGTGCGCCCGGATGGCCGCAAAGGCTGGATCCTTCGCTACCGGCTCGGGAGCAAGCAGCGCGACATGGGCCTCGGCAGCTTCCCCGAAGTCTCTTTGGCGTCGGCTCGTCAAGCGGCCGCAGGTGCACGTGAGCGTCTGCGCGCTGGTGATGACCCAATCACCGCACGTAAGGCAGAGCGAGCCGCGCTTGTGCGCAAGGTTGAGGACGCTGACCAGCGCGCGTTCCGGGTGCTG
The DNA here is from genome assembly GCF_036263595.1 of Geminicoccus sp. Taxonomy (NCBI): domain Bacteria; kingdom Pseudomonadati; phylum Pseudomonadota; class Alphaproteobacteria; order Geminicoccales; family Geminicoccaceae; genus Geminicoccus; species Geminicoccus sp. The sequence continues at coordinate 34,933 of NZ_DATAGQ010000070.1, forward strand.
GCCGAGCGCTACATCGCCAAGCATGAGCCGACTTGGCGCCACCGCATACACCGCCAGCAATGGAAGAACACGCTGGCGACCTATGCCTACCCCAGGATTGGCGGGATGGACGTAGCGGCAATCGACCGCAACGACGTGCTGGCGGTGCTAGAGCCGGTTTGGACGCGGGCGCCGGAGACAGCTAGCCGCCTGCGGGGGCGGATCGAGACGATTTTCGATTATGCCTCAGCCAAAGGGCTGCGCTCAGCTGGCAATCCTGCACGCTGGCGGGACCTGCGGCACGACCTGCCGGCGGCCAGGAAGCTGAAGCCTGTAGAAAACCAGCCGGCGCTGCCGTGGCGCCAGTTGCCGACCTTCGTGACGGAGTTGCGGAAGCGACGTGCCACGGCGGCTAGAGCGCTGGAGTTCCTGATCCTGACTGCCGCGCGGACTAGCGAGGTCATGGGTGCAACCTGGCGGGAGATCGACGAAGAGCATGCCATCTGGACGGTGCCCGCCAAGCGCATGAAGGGCGACAAGGCTCATCGTGTGCCGCTGTCGCCGGCCGCCATGACCATTCTGCAGGAGATGTCGCCACTTCGGCGCAAGCCGGACGATCATGTCTTTCCTGGCCCAAGGCCAATCTCGCCGCTCTCGTCGATGGCATTCCTGATGCTGATCAGCCGTATGCAGGGAATGGGAGCGGGCGAAGGAAAGGAGAAGTCCCCCCGATGGGTGGACCAAGATGGCCGCCCCATTACCGCCCATGGCTTCCGCGCGTCCTTCCGTACCTGGGCGGGCGACGCCACCGAATTTCCGCGCGAGGTCATCGAGGCGGCGCTAGCGCACACAATCAAGGATAGGGCTGAGGCAGCTTATGCGCGTGGCGACCTGCTCGACCGACGACGGGTGCTGATGGAGGCATGGACTGAGCACGTACGCGCGAAAACAGCGCCTGAGGTGATGCCGTTGCCAGGAGGCTCATGATGTTTCGTCGACCTGAGCTAGTCGAGGCGCTCAAGGCGCAAGAGAACATTTACAATGATCGTACTAAACTTGTTCGCGCTGAGGTGGAAGAACTACGATCTGCCCTTGATAGAGAAGATCTCTACTTTCTAGGAAGAGCAGAGGCTGGTGTTCCTATAATTATTGTAGGCAGCAATAGATTTAACGGAACTGCCGGAGAAAAATCCATCGTTGTAGTAAAGACTATTGTCGAAAAACTGTTAAAAAATTATCTTGATAATCCCCGTGGTCCTTACCACTGGCCTGATCTCAGGGATCAGCTGCGATGGCTGCAAAAAATGATAGTAGAACTGGAGGAATCTCTCGCTGCAGGGAGAAATGACAATGTAGTCAGTCGCGCAATGGCAATTGGAACTGGCATAAGTCGTATTGCGTACTGGCTTATAGCTGCCGTGGATGCTGCGGCTGGCGCTAAGTTACGCTTTGACGGCCGTGACAATGGCAAGAAAAATACAAGAAAGCGGGGGCTGGATACGAAGTCAAAGGTATGTGAGGCAGCTAGAGCCCTGAAGCTAAAGCATCCCACCTACACCCGTAATCGTTTAGCCGATGAAGTCGGGTCCCATTTCGGGATCTCGAGGCACACCATCAATCCCTGGCTCAAAGAGATCGGCCTTTAGCACGTTTGTTAGTGGCTAAGGGTCGTTTCCACGAAGTCCTTCAAGCTAATGCTACGTCCGGGAACACCTAGCCGCACCACGGCGAAGGACCGGATAGATGCACCACTTTCTTCGTTACAGGCCAGATGGGAAGAGCAGCGAACTAGAACCGCTGGCTGTTCCACTTCCTGATGCACAGCGCATCAGCGGCCAAAGCCGCACGTCGCTCTACCGCGCAAATGCCCGCGGTGATCTCATCTTCATCAAGGCAGGCTCGAAGACCCTCGTCGATTACGAGAGCCTGAAGTCGCTCATCCAGAGCTTGCCGAGGTTCATCGGCAAGACCGGCCAGAAGGCCGCGTGATCGATGAAGGCGATGGCGCATCGGTCGGCCAGGGGTGGTAGCCTGACCGACCATGGCGATGGCAAGCGCGTGTATAGCGCAATCCTCGCCCATTTGCATCCCCAACTTCCAAAGCACCGGCGCAAGAAGTCTCGCAAGCCGCTCGCGGCGTCTCTTGCCGACCTCGGTGTTGATCTCAGGAAGCTCAGCACTGGCCGACACAGCTTCTCCTGTCGGCAGTGCCAGAGCCACCGTCGTACTGCTACCATGCTGGTGGTGGTCACTGGCGCCTCGACGAGCTGGAACTGCCGCGGCTGCGGTGAGGCAGGCGGCTTCAGCTTCGGCGTCTGTCGCGGTCGTGATCAGCGGGCGCTGCCATGAGCATGACAGCACCTGCGGGCATGCACCCGCGCGACCTGACGATCCTGACCAGCTGCCGTCGCGACCTCCGCAAGGTCTGGACGGCAGGCCAGGACAAGCCGAAGAACTACGATCACGCCGCCACCTTCAGCGCCAGGTCTGCGCGGATCAGGGATCTGCACCACTTGGCGGAGGTTCAGCGTTACCTCCAGGCTCAGCCATGGTGCTGTGTCGTCCGGGCTGCCGTAAAGCCGGGGATCGACCATCGCACCATGGCGCGCCGCGTGCTGAACAAGCGGGCTCGCGACGGAGCGGTTCTTGAGGCGACGATGACCGACGTGCCTCGGGAATGGGTCGCGTTCGACATCGACAACGTGCCAGCGCCTGAAGGCTGGTACCGGCCGCACCGGGTCGTCGACTTCACCCGTTATCTGGTCGAGCGCACATTCCCGGCTGCCTTCCACGGTGCCGGCTTCGTCGTGGTCGCCAGCGCATCCGCCGCGGTCAAGCCTGGCGCGAAGATGCGGCTGTGGTTCCTGCTGGACCGGCCGCTCTACGGGCACGAGATCAAGCGGGCCATGGCAGGGGCACCGATCGACGAGTGCACCCTGCGGCCTGTCCAGATCATCTACACGGCCGCACCCGGCTTCGTCGGGATGTCTGACCCGGTGGCTAAGCGCGTCCACTTCGCCTGGCTTGATCGGGATCTGGTCGCGCTGGAGGTGCCGCCCGAGCCGGCCAGGCCGGTGCGGCAGATCCAGTATGCAGCGCTGTCCGGATCCCCCTCTCGCTGTCATGACGAGCTGATCCCCCTTGGCGCTCTGGCTCGGATCGTCGCTCGGGCGGATGAAGGTCAGCGGCACAAGAAGCTGCATGGCTGCGCCTGGCGTGCAGGTGACCTGATCCATGCAGGGCAAGCGACCGCCCACGAGATCTTCTGGGTGCTCGGGAAGGCTGCGAAGGATGCCGGCCTCGCTGACCCACCTGAGGAACTTGCCCGAATCATCAAGTGCGGCTTGGAGCGGGCTGGGGGCGGTGCGGCATGACCGACCAGGCTGACTACTACGGCGACCTTGATGACGCCTACGACGCCTTCGTGCGCGATGAAGAGCCGGCGAAGCGGGAGCCTCCCAAGCCAGACCTCTTGGCGCTGATCGACGCGGATGACCTGGACGGCCTCGATCCGCCGCCGCGGGAATGGCTCGTGGAGGGCTTCCTGGCGGCCAAGACCGTGGCGTTGTTCACCGGCAAGGGCGGGGTCGGGAAGTCTCGGCTCGCGCTCCAGCTAGGGGAGACGATCCGGCGCGGGCACCCCTTCCTCGGGATGAAGACCCATGCCTGCACGGTGCTCGTCTACTCCTGCGAAGACGACGGCGAGGAGCTCCACCGGCGCCGCGCCCAGATGCAACGCAGCCTCGGCACCCATGCTCAGCCGCCTGGGCGGCTCCTCTTCGCGCCCAGGGTCGGCGCCAGCAACGCGCTGATGGCGCTCGATACCGGGACTGGTATCGCCACCATGACGCAGTCCTTTGCCACCTTGCGAGCAACCGCGATCGAGACCGCCGCAAGGCTGGTCATCATCGACACGGTGGCCCAGACGTTCCCCGGCTCGGAGAACGACCGGGCGCAGGTCACAGCCTACGTGAACCTGCTGGCTGGGCTGGCGCTCGACCTGAACGGCTGCGTGCTCCTGCTGGCCCACCCACCGAAGAACGAGGCTGAGTACTCGGGCTCGACGGGGTGGGACGGCACCGTCCGGGCCCGCATCCTCCTGCACGAGAAGGACGATGACGGGCTCACCCGCCGCTACCTGAAGCTGGCCAAGGCCAACTACGCCCCGAAGTTCGAGCACGAGATCGTCGTCGACGACTACGGGGTATCGCACCTTGCCGAGCATCCTCCCGAGACGATGGCCGAGAAGATCGGCGCCTATCAGGAGTTGGCCAAGCACAAGAAGGTGTTTCTGGCAGTACTCGATCGGCTGACCGAGCAGAACCGCGCCGTTTCCCACTCCAAGTTCGCCCCGAACTACGCGCCCAAGGCAATGGCTGCTTCTGGGCTCGCTGAGGGCAGCACGTTGAAGAACCTCGAGAAGGCTATGGAGGCGCTCTTCGCCGATGGGGTCATCCGGGCCAATGCCGAGGTAGGCAGGAAGGCCAATCGCGGGGTGATCACTGGCATCGCTCGGGTGGTGAAGCCTGAGGACACCGGCAGCGAGGACAAGCCTGAGGACGCAGGCATCGACCTCAACGACTACTCGGAGGCAGCAGAATGAGCAGCGTTAACTCGCGGTGTGGCTGCACCAAACCTCGCACCCAACCTTGCACCGAACCTCACTTTTGCACCCAACCTGCTTCGGTGCAGACCACCGCAACCTGCACCGCACTTGGGCTATGGGCTTTAGCCCTAGGTCAGGTGCGGTGCGGAGGTGCACTGCACCGAACCTCCGAGCTTCAGTGCGCTGGAGGCCAACCATGAGTCGGCCCTCGCGTGCCTCGATCGAGGCTGCACGCGACGCTCTGGCCGAAGCCAAGCTCCGCGGCTGGTCCCTCTTCCTGCTTGGCGGGCAGCCCATGCTGCTGGCACCGGTGGCGAGCCTGAGCCCGGCACTGGTGGATCGGCTGCTGCAGTTCAGCCCGGGCCTCTCCCACCTCCTTCACGAGATCCTGCCATGACCTGCCAGTGCGCGAGCTGCCTGCTGGGCCGGCTGCAGGGGAACGGCAACCTGCTCAGCCGGGGCCGCACGAGCATGGCTGCCAGTGCCTTAGGGACGGTGGTGACCGAGCTTGGTGAGTATGTCGCCAAGGCCAAGGTAGCGGCTCCTGTCCGCCATCCGGTCAGGCCACTCACTGGTGCTGCCATGGCGATGCAGCGAGCCGGGCGCCTCAGGCATCTGCTGGCTGCCCGTCCGGAACTGCAGGCGGAAGCCGCCAGGGTGCTGCGTGTGCGTCCCGCTGACATCGCTGCCATCAGCGAGGGGCGCGTCCTGCTCACCCCCCAGAACTGGCGGAAGCTCTTCGACGCGCTGGAGCCAGCAGAGCGGCCGACAGATCCCACCCTGCTGCAGGGAGACACGACATGAAGCTGCAACGACGCCTCCACGCAACCCGCTATGTCGAGCAGCGCCTGAGGGAAGAGCTGGAGGCCGGCGAGCTCGACGAGGCCCTCCAGACGCTCCGGCACCTGCGCGCCTATCTGCGCCAAGCCCTGGGCCAGGTGGACCGGCTAGAAACGATGATCGATCCGCCATGGGATCCATTCCGCCATGGTCGCAAGCGGCTCTCGGCACCGGACGATCTGCCATGAGCACGCGCCAGAACCGCCTACCGGCGCCGATGGCCCTACTAGGCATCGCCTTTCTTACCATCGGCCTGGCCCTGCTGGCTGCTGCCGGTGCCGACCAGCGCCAGGCGCGGCGCCTGTTGGGCATCCTGCTCCGGCAAGGCTCGCTGCCACCCGTGCGCGGCTCGCCTCAACAGCGCCGGCGCCACAGCAGCCTCTACTCACCACGCCCTAGCAGGCCCCTTCACATCGGATACCGATCATG
>NZ_DATAGQ010000071.1:0-34278 GCF_036263595.1 Geminicoccus sp.
ATCTATGATGCGGTCAACCCGCCTACCTCCGCACAGCGTCGCCTGTACCAGTTCGTGGCGAGGGTGCTGGCTGAAGCACCAGGCCTGCAGATCGTGCTGACCGGCGGCAACCACGATTCGGCGAGCCGACTGGAACTGCCACGCCATCTGCTCGACAGCGAGCGGGTCGTGATCATGGGGGCGGTGCCGAGGCGCGACCGACGTCCGGATCCGACGGGGCTTGTGGTGCCGCTGCGCCATCGGACGGGGACGGTCGGTGCCTATTGCGTGGCGGTACCCTATCTGCGTCCGGGCGACCTTCCCGATGCCGAGACGCACGAAACACCGCTGGAATGCCTGCATCGGCAGGCAGTGGCTGCGGCCGACGCGCAGCGTGGGCATCTGCCGCTGGTCGTGACGGGGCACCTGCACGTGATCGGCGGTGACGTGTCCGAACTGAGCGAACGGCGGGTGGTGATCGGCGGCGAGGAGGTGGTGCCGGCCTCGATCTATCCGGCCCACGCGGCCTATGTCGCTCTCGGCCACCTGCATCGTCCGCAGCGGATCAGCGGACCGACCGAAATCCGCTACGCAGGATCGCCCTTTCCATTGTCGGTGACCGAACGCGACTACCGGCACGGCGCCGTGGTGGTCGACATACACGGGGAGCGCCCTGCCGGAATTGCTCTGCTGGAAGCTCCCCGTCTGGTCGACTTCCTGCGGATACCGCGGGCCGGCTGCGCTCCGCTGGCAGAGATCGAGGCTGAGCTGCTGGCGCTGCGGCTGGAGGATCTCGGCCGGGATCGGCACGCCTTCTTGGAGGTGGTCGTACGCATGGACGGACCGGAGCCGGATCTGCGGCGTCGGATCGAGCAGGCGGTCAACGGCAAGCCGGTCCGCCTGGTCCGGGTGGCACGCGAGCTGGCGTCAGGTCCAGCGGCACCGCTCCCTTTCAGCGCCGACCTTGCTGAGATGGCCGAGCTGGAGGTCTTCCACCGGCTCTATCACCAGGCCCATCCAGGCATGGAGCCGGCAGACGACCTGACACGGGCATTCCGCCAGCTCCTGGCCGAGGTGCAGGCGCCCGCAGACGAGGGAACAGCGGCTTGAGGATCCTGGCAATCCGGGGTCAGAATCTCGCCAGCCTTGCCGATCGTTTCGCCATCGAGTTCGAGGCGGAGCCGATCCGGACGGCCGGCATCTTCGCAATCGCCGGCCCTACCGGCGCCGGGAAGTCGACCCTGCTCGACGCGATGTGCCTGGCCCTGTTCGACCAGCTGCCCCGTTTCGATCATGCCGACCGCGGACGCATCGGCCAGGACGATGGGAACCAGCAAACCTACGACGACGTGCGCAACGTGCTGCGCCATGGCGCCACGGAGGGCTTCGCCGAGGTCGACTTTACCGGCCAGGACGGAAGAACCTATCGTGCGAGGTGGCAGGTCCGCCGTGCGCGCGGCCGGTCCGGGGGCAAGATCCAGGACCAGAAGATCAGCCTGCAGGACATCGAGACGGGGCAGGCGATCGGTGGCACCAAGACCGAGACGCTGGGTGAAATCGCAAAGCGGATCGGGCTGAGCTTCGGCCAGTTCCGCCGTGCGGTGCTCCTGGCGCAAGGCGACTTCGACACGTTCATCAAGGCGGACGCCAAGTCACGGGCCGAGCTCCTTGAGCGGATCACCGGGACGGGGATCTATGCCGAGCTTTCCAGGGCGGCCTTCGCGCGGCGCAAGCGCGAGGAGCAGGAGATCGCGGCACTGGAAGAGCGTCTGGCCGGCAGCCGCCCGCTCGATCCCGAGGCGCGGGAAGCAGCGGTTGCAGCCGAGCTCCAGGCACGGCGCGTCCTGGACGAGATTGAACGGGAACGGGACCGGATTGCCCGTGCCGCTGCCTGGCACCAGACCTGCCAGCGCCTCATGCAACGCCTGGCCGAGGCGGAGCAGGCCGTCGCTGCGGCCCGGGCGGCCGAGCAGGCGGAAGAGCCGGCTCGAGCCGAGCTGGCCTTGTGCGAGCGCGCCTTTGCTGTCCGGTCCGAGCTGGACGACCTGCGGCGCACGGAGCAGGCGGTCGTGGCAGGGCAGAAGCTTCTGACCGAAGCCAAGGAGGCGGTGGAAAGGACGGCCGCATGGGTCGACGAGGCAACCGCCGCCCGGTCGGCGGCTAGCGAGCGGCTCTTTGCGGTCCGCCAGGAAATGGAGCGAACGGAGCCATGGCTCCGGCGGGCGCGGGCTCTCGATACGGTGATCGGCCAGCTCGACAAGGAGGTGGCTGCACGGCTGGCCGAGCTGGAGCGGAGGAAAGCCGAGCATGACGATGCGCAGGCCGCGGTGGGACGTGCCGTGCAGGAACATGCGGCAGTGGCGGCGGAGCGGGACGTCCATGCGCAATGGTTGCATGACCACAAGGCCCTGGAGACCTTTGTCCCCCAGGTGGATGAAGTTGTTCTCGATCTGGAGGCGTCGGCGGAGGTCAGCCGCCGCCTGAAGGAGCAGCAGGCTCGCGCGGATGAACTGGCGGCAGCACGGGCACGGCTGGTGGCCGAGCGTGCGCTACAGGTGGAACGCTCGGCAGAGCTGTTATTCGATCTGACCGATCTGGAGCAACGGATCGCGGTGCGCCAGGTCGAGGCCAAGGCTATCGATCGGGCAGGCACGCAGCAGCGACTGGACATCGTGCGCAGTGTCCTGTCTGCGCTGGAAAACCTGGACCAGACGGCACGTGAGGTACGTCGTGCCCAGGCTGCCATCACCGCCGCGGAGCGTGAGGAGGAACGTAGCGCCACTGGACTTGCCTCCGCGTTGCACGAACTTTCCCGGGCTGAGCAGGAGAGACCTTCGGCCCTGGCGCGACACGACGAGGCCCGCCGCAGTGTCGGCCTGTCCGTCGCGGCGGCCGGCGAGCATGCCCAGCACCTGCGATTGCTCCTGGTGGCTGGCTCGCCATGCCCGGTCTGTGGTGCGACGGAGCATGCGAGAACCGACGTCGATTCCATTCTTGCAGCGCGGGCAGACGCGGATCGTGCCAGGCTCGCGGAGCTGGAGCAGGTCCTCCAGCGGCTGGATGCCACGATTGCTGGTGCGCGGGGACGGATCGAAACCCTGGAGCAAGCCCGGCCCGAGCTTGCTTCTCGCCGCAAGCTGGCCGCGGATGATCTCCACCAGGCGCTGCGCGCTGCAGGATGTGCGGCGAACCGGGCGAGGGAGCTTGGTAGCGCATTCGACCCGGACTTCCCGGAACTGCCCAGCGATGTCGCCGCCTGCGATCGGGATGGACTGGTCCAGCATGTCGGCCGGGCTTCCGCTGCCCTGGCGCAAGCGGAAGCGGACCTCGGCCGGCTCACCAGCCTTGAGACCGAATTGCGAGCCGACCGGCAGCGCTACGAGCAGGTTCGCCAGAAGAAGGATGCGGCGGAGAAGGCGGAGCGGGATCTGGCCAAGCGGGATCAGGAGCTGGACCTGGAAAGGCGACTGGCCCTCGCGCAGCTGGATCTGGATCGTGCCGAGCTGATGCGGCTTCGCACACGGCTACATGACAGGTTGGAGGGGCCTTTCCCCGGCTGGATCGACCATGCCGCACGCGATCATCGCCAGTTTGCCGAGGAATGCCGCCGGGTGGCATCCGATTGGTCCGGTCGAAAGGTGCAGATCGGCCGGCTTGAGGAGCGCCTGGCTACCTGCCGGATAGAGATGAAGGAGCAGGAAGCGGCCTTGGTACTGCGGGCGTCGAGCCGCCAGGAGGCCGGCGCGGCGCATGCGCACAAGCAGCGGGAACGTACAGATGCCGCCCGAGACCGCGCCGGCGTCCTTGAGGGGCGCAGCGTGGAGGAGGTCGATGTCGACCTGCGGCGGAGGTTGAAGGAGGCCGAGGAGGCCCAGGAGACGGCGAACCTCGCCTTGAGCACGGCTACCGACGCCCAGCTGGTGGCCCAGGAGGCGGCGTCGGCGGTCGAGCGCTCCCTGACGTCCGCAACGTTGGAACAGGCCGAGAGCGAGCGGAAGCTGACGGCAGCGCTGGCATGCCGTCGGGTTTCGCGTGAGGAGGCCGAACGGGCCATTGCGCGGGGGGAGCCATGGCTAGTGGCCGAACGCGAGCGGCTGGCTGTGGTGCGGCGTGTCCTGGAGGAAAGCCTGACGACCGAGGCCGAGCGGCGCAAGTCGCTGGCGGAGCACGAACAGGCGGGACGTCCGCCTGAGGGGCCGGAGGATATCGACACGCTGGCTGCGGCAGTGGAGCAGCGACGGCAGGTGGCGGAGAAGGTACACCGTGAGCACTGGGCGGTCCTGGACCGTGATGACCGGATAGGGCGGGAACAGGAAAAGGTGGTGGCCGAGATCCGGGCGCGCCGGGAGCAGGCCGATGTCTGGCTGCGTCTGTCGGACCTGATCGGCTCGGCAGATGGAACGAAGTTCCGCCGCTTCGCCCAGAACCTCACGCTCACCCAGCTCCTGCATCTGGCCAATCGGCATCTTTTGGACCTGCATCCCCGTTACGAACTGCAGCGCGCGCCAGGTGGCGACCTCGTGCTGCAGGTGGTGGACCGTTACATGGCTGATGAGGTGCGCGGCGTGCACAGCCTTTCCGGAGGCGAGCGCTTCCTGATCAGCTTGGCGCTGGCACTGGGTCTCGCCAGCCTTTCATCCAGTCATGGCATTCGCGTCGAGAGCCTGTTCATCGACGAAGGCTTCGGCGCCTTGGATGCGCAGAGCCTGAGCATGGCCGTGTCGGTGCTGGAGCGGCTGCAGGCGACCGGGCGGCGGATCGGCGTGATCAGCCATGTCGAGGAGCTGAAGGAGCGAATTGCGGTGAAGGTCGAAGTCACCCCGAGGGGCGGCGGACGAAGCTCCGTCGCGGTAACCTCGTCGTGATGCTCAGGCGGCCGCCGCCATGGCCGGGTCGACCAGATGCAGGTTGCACCGACCGAGGAAGCGGCACACCGCGAGGGTGAGGTCCGCGCGGTTCAGGGCATAGAGATGGAGCGAATCGAACCCCTCGGCGACCAGCCGGCGGCACTGCTCGGTGGCCACGGTCGTGGCGACCATCTTCGCTAGCTCGGGCTGCTCCTCCAGGCCCTGGAACAGGTCGGCCAGCCAAGCCGGGATCGAGGCGCCGCACATGGAGCTGAAGCGCTTTACCTGAGCGAACTGATGGATGGGCATCACGCCGGGAACGATCGGTGCCCGGATGCCGGCTGCATGGCAGGCATCCCGGAAGCGGAGGATCCGGTCGGTATCGAAGCAGTATTGGGTGATCAGTTGGGAAGCGCCGGCATCGACCTTCGCAGCCAGATGGCGCAGGTCTGCCTCGGCATTCTCGGCCTCGGGGTGTACTTCGGGATAGCAGCCGACCGAGATCTCGAACTTGCCAGCCTTGGCCAGGCCGCGGACGAGGTCGGCGGCATAGGCGTAGCCGTCTTCGCGTGGCCGATAGGCCTTGCCCACGCCCTCGGCCGAATCGCCGCGCAGCGCCACGATCCGAGTGACACCAAGTTCCGCATACCGCTCGGCCAGAGGGGCCACCTCATCGCGCGCGAGGGCTGCCGCCGTGATGTGCGGCGCGACGTCCAGGCCGAAACGGCTGCGAAGCTCGGACACGGTGTCGAAGGTTGCCTCGACCTGGGCGCCGCCACCAGCGCCGGACGTTACCGTGAAATAGTCTGGTGCCACAGCAGCAAGCCTCGCGACCTCGCTGAAGAAGGTCTCGGTGGCTGGACCGGAGCGTGGAGGAAACAGCTCGACCGAAAGCTTGGGCTGGGGCAGCGCTTCGCCCAGCTGCGGGAAATGCCGGGCGAGGCGGTGCTCATAGTCCGAAGGCACGGCGCTGTTCTGGTGAGGCATGCGCTGCTCCAGCTCGAATGTTTCTAGGATACGGACATCGGGCTCGGCCTCGACACCCTGTCGTGAAGGAATGGCCGCATGGCTCATGCTAACGCCTCCGCGCGGCTCGACGAGGGAAATGGAAGCACCTGGGCATCCGCAAGGCGCGCCGACCAGAGCACGACGGTCAGATCCTTGCCGGGCACCCGCACCGGCGCTTCCATCGCCAAGCCGAGCTCGGAGAGCCAATTGGTCATCTCTCCATCGGAAAATCCCAGACGGCGATGCTGACGGTCCTGGCGCAGCTCCTCCCGTTCGTGGCGGGCAAGGTCCACCACGATGATCCGCCCGTCTGGCGCCAGCACCCGCCTTGCCTCCGACAGTGCCGCGAAAGGATCGTCGGCGAAGTGCAGGACCTGGTGAAAGGTGACGGCGGCGAACGAGGCGTCGGGCAGCGGCAGCTGGTACATGTCGCCATGCCGGACCTGACAGTTACGAGCTTCTCGACGGTCCAGGTTGGCGCGCGCGATCTTCAGCATGTCCTGGGCAACATCCACGCCCAGCCCGTAGCCGATCCGGCTGGCGAGGAGCTGGAGCACACGGCCAGTGCCGGTGCCGATGTCGAGCAGGGACGGCGTGCTCACACCGGCGAACAGGCCGAGCAGGGCAGCATCGATGGCCTTGGACTGGGCCGCGTTGAGCTCGTGCTCCTCGTCCCAGGCCTGCGCGCGATGATCGAACCAAGCCTCGGCAGCCCGGCGACGCGCCTCGCGCACCACTTCGAGCCGACGCCGATCGAGCACGAGCGTCCCATCATCCATCGGCAGCTGGCGGCAGATCGACCGTGCCAGCCTGGCCCCTTCGCCTTCCTGGGCACGACGATAGAACACCCAGCTTCCCTCACGGAAGCGGTCGAGCAGACCGGCCTCGGCCAGGATCTTGAGGTGCCGGGAGATGCGTGGCTGGGACTGGCCCATCACCTGCACCAGTTCGCTAACGGTCCACTCACCCTGCGCGCATACAGCCAGCAACCTCAGGCGCGAGGGATCGGCGGCGGCGGCAAGTCCGTCGAGCAAGCGGGTCAGTTCGGGGCCAGAAGCGTCCATCTCAGGTCTCCTGGCACATATCTACATTTCTTTATATAACCTCGTCAACCGGCAGTGGCGGCAGGCGGAGCTTCTGGACCGACCCTGGATCCAATCACTGGGGTAGGTCGGACAGAGGTGGAATGGCACGCAGTCCCGCTGCGGGGTCACCGCCAAACAGCCAGTCCAGGATCGCTTCATGCACAGCCAGCCGAACAGAGCCAGGCAGGTTTTCCAGATCGTCCATGGCCTTGGCGACCATATCCGCATCGCGTTCGACGAACGCATGTTCCAATCGGTCGGCCAGGTCGACCCGCTCGCCAAGATCGTGCCGGAGGCGATCCACCAGATCTTCCAGGCATGCGGTGCGCAATTCGGCCATCGTTTCCCTCCGTGATCCGCCTCGTATGGACGCACCAGGATTTACAAATTCTTCACTCTCTTGCTGTAGTGAACGTTCCTTGGGCGTCCAGGGATATGACGGGTGGACGTTCGGGTGCCGCTTCTTGGTCCGGCTGCGGCTGGTATCCAGGCTGCCGCATTCGTTGCGGCACCTTTCAGGCTGCCTTGAAACTGTTCTACCCCGCTCGTACTTCTGCACGCGGACCTGTGAGTAATGATGACGCTGCGAGCCCCCATGTTTTCAGAGGCGAAGATGAGGCATTCGGGCCGGGCGTTCAGGCCGGTGTTGACGCTGGTGCTGGCCGCCGGCTTGGCGGGGTGCGCGACGACGGACAACCCGGACCCTTGGGAGCCGGCGAACCGCGCCATCTTCAGCTTCAACGAGAAGGCCGACATCTACGTGCTGGAGCCGGTAGCGAAGGGCTACCGGGCGGTCGTGCCGGATCCCGTGCGAACCAGCGTCGGTAACGTGCTCCATAACCTGCGCGAGCCGGCTTATGCGGTGAATTCAGCGTTCCAGGGTGAACGCGAGGCGTTCGGCACGTCGCTTGGCCGCTTCATCATCAACACGACGATGGGTGTGGGCGGACTATTCGATGCGGCCTCGGCCTTTGGTTACCAGAAGGTCGAGACCGACTTCGGGGCAACGCTGCAGAAATGGGGCGTGGAGTCCGGGCCGTATGTCGTGCTGCCGCTGTGGGGGCCAAACACGGTGCGCGGTACCGTCGGCTTCGTGCCTGACGGGCTCATGAACCCGGTATTCTACGCCAGCGGCGACTGGCCCTGGATCACCCAGAACGCAACCGAGGCCATCGACTGGCGTTCGAAGAACATCGAGACGGTTGATGACCTCCGGCGCGGCAGTGTCGATACCTATGCGACGGTCCGTTCGATCTTCTTGCAGCGGCTGAATGCGGAGAGTGACTCCCCCGCCGACTCCAGGGGCTATGATGCAATTTTTCAGGAGGATGATGATGCGGCGCCCTGATCTGGCGGGCACGCTGGGCTTGACCCGTCGGACCATGCTCGCCGCAGGCACCAGCCTGCTGGCAATTTCGCTTTTCCGGATTCCTCCGGCGGGCGCGCAAGAGACGCCCAGTGCTTTCATGGACGAGATCGGGCAGCAGGTCGTCCAGATCTTCCGAACGCCCAACCTTTCGGACCAGCAGCGGCTTTCGAGGCTGGTGCAGATCCTGGACGACAGCGTCGATTTCGAGACAGTGTCGAGGCTGGTGATCGGCCGGTATTGGCGGCAGGCCAGTCCACAACAGCAGGAAGAGTACACCGAACTCTTCCGCGAATTCACGATCACGACGATCGCATCGCAGCTACGGAACTATGGCGGTGAGACCTACGAGATCACTGGCCAGCGGCAGGTCGACGACACGGATTTCATGGTCTCAAGCAAGATTGTCCGCACGAAGGGACAGCAGCCAGCCAATGTGGACTGGCGCGTGCGTGAGAAGAACGGCCGGTACGCCATCATCGACGTGGTCGGCGAGGGAGTGTCTGCCGTGGTGACGTGGCGGCAGGAGTATTCGGATATCCTGGAGCAGCAGGGATTCGACGGTCTGATTGCTCGCCTGAAGGACCAGATCGCAGCGCGGCAGTCCGCCTGACCGCTGGTAGGCGCAGGCGGCGCTTCCTCGCCGCGCTGCCTGCGTCAGCCCGTCTTCTTGGCCAGCGGCGAGTCCAGGTACCTGGCTAGAAGGTCAGCTGGATCGGCGAAGACCGCGATGCAGCCGGATTGCCGAAGGCTCTCCTCCGGGAACCCGCCGCACAGGACCCCGATCGTACACAACCCTGCCTTGCCTGCGGCCTCAGCATCGTAAGGTGTGTCACCAACGACAATGACGTTCTGGGGGGCGACCCGATCGAGTGTCTTCAGCGCTGCCTGGAAGATGTCGGGGTGCGGCTTGCTTTTGGCAGCGTCATCGGAGGAGGTCCCGCCGTCGATGAGGTCGGCAATCCTCGCAAGTTTCTTATAGCGTGCCAGCTCTGATCCCTTGGACCACCTGTCTGCCATCTGTTAGCAGTCGCTCGAACAGCTCGCGCACCATGGGAAACGCCGTGGCCTGTGGCAGGTAGGTCGTCTTGAAGATTTCGCTGCGTCGTTGATCCAGATCGTCTCCGCTGGCCGTCAGCTCGGCCTTGCTCAGGAACACCGGCATCAACTGGTCGCCACCCTTGCCGATCTGGTTGCGGATCTTCATGAACTCGATGTCGTGCCCGAATTCCCGAAAGGCGTCCTGCCATGCCTGGGCGTGCAGATCGACCGAGTCGATCAGGGTTCCATCGATGTCGAAGATGACGGCATCGGGCATGTTGGACTCCTGAACTGCCTGTCGCACGCTTGATGCGCTGCAGCAGTCGGCTTCAAACGGCTAATGCCTCTGAAGGTCCCTGGCTGATGCGAAGAATTGGGTGCCCGCGGGCGTCGCTACCGACGCTCCGCCTCCAAGGCGGCGATCCGGGCCCGGGCCTCCTCGAGCTCGGCGCGAAGCAGGACGGCTTCCTGGGAAGCTGCGGCGGGCGCCGTGACCAGAAGCGGCATATCCTGGGCCACGGCCGTCAGGACTGCCCGGCCGGCCTCCAGGTCGCCCAGCACCTGGCCAATCCGGTCCATCTCGGCACGTGCCGCCACAAGCTCCCGCGCAGCAGCGATCAACCCGTCCAGTCTGCCCGAGGCGACCTTGGCCAGGGCATCATTCTCCTGCTCCAGACGTGCCGCCTTGCGCAGGCTTTCATCCAGATCCTGCTCAAGCTTGTCATTGGAGGCGCGGAGCTCGCCATTCTCGTGTTCCAGCGCCGCCATGTGGGTCACGAGGCGATCCAGTTCCGCCGCCTGTTCGGCGGCGTCCTTGGCGGCTGATCCGGTCTCGGCGCGCTGCGCGTCGACCTTCTCCCGGATCCTGGCGATGGCGCTCTGAAGCTCATCGGCACTGGTGCCGGCAGCCGGCTCATTGGCCGTTACCGGACTGGCCATGAAGATCATCGCCATGACCAGAGCCATGCGGCGCATCAGACCGGATCCTCCACCTCCGTGGCCACACCTACGACCCCGCGCGCCAGCGAGGCCTCCAGGAATGGATCGAGGTCACCGTCGAGGACACCCTGAGTATCGGACGTCTCCACGCCCGTGCGCAGATCCTTCACCATTCGGTAGGGCTGCAGCACGTAGGAGCGGATCTGGTGACCCCAGCCAATATCCGTCTTGGCCGCCTCGGTCGCGTCCGAGGCAGCTCGGCGCTTCTGCAGTTCCAGCTCGTACAGGCGCGCCCGCAGCATGCCGAATGCCGTGTCGCGGTTGCGGTGCTGCGAGCGGTCGGTCTGGCAGCTCACCACGATGCCGGTCGGCAGGTGGGTGATGCGGATGGCCGACTCGGTCCGGTTGACGTGCTGGCCGCCCGCACCCGACGCCCTGTAGGTGTCGATGCGGAGATCCTTGTCCTGGATGTCGACCTCGATCGAATCGTCGATCTCCGGGTAAACCCAGACCGACGCGAAGCTGGTATGGCGGCGTGCCTGGCTGTCGTAGGGCGAGATCCGGACGAGCCGGTGCACGCCGGCCTCGGTCTTCAGCCAGCCATAGGCATTCTCGCCCTCCAGCTTCAGCGTAGCGGACTTGATGCCGGCCTCTTCGCCCTCCGTCTCCTGGATCAGGTTGACCTTGTAGCCGTGCTGCTCGGCCCAGCGCGTGTACATGCGCATGAGCATCTCCGCCCAGTCCTGGCTTTCCGTTCCGCCGGCACCAGCGTTCAGCTCGACGAAGGCGTTGTTGCGGTCGGCCTCACCGGAGAGCATCGCTTCCAGCTGGAGGCGGCGCACCGTGTCCTTCAGTCCTTGGAGCTCCTTCTCCACGTCGGCAATCGTCGACTCGTCGCCCTCGGCCTCGGCAAGCTCGGCCAGTTCCACGCCATCGTTCAGACGCGTCTCGATATCACGGACCTGATCGATCCGCGCGGCCAGGCCGTTGCGCTCGCGCATGATCTTCTGCGCACGTTCCGGCTCCTCCCAGAGCTTCGGGTCCTCGGAGAGGGAGTCCAGCTCATCGAGGCGGACAAGGGCTTCATCCCAGTCAAAGATGCCTCCGTAGGAGAGTGGTGCCTTCCTTCAGTTCGTCGGCAAGGTTCGCGATTTCGGCACGCATGGGTCATCTCCAGAAGAAGAAAGATCGTTCGGTCAAGCCAGCCGTCAATACAGCCCGTCGCTCGTCACCGGCGGCGGGGTCGGCTCACGAGGTGCGGCGGTGCGAGGGGCTGCGGGATCGTAGAAGGCGGTTTCACCACCACCCACGACCTGATCCGTCGCCTCTTCGCTCGTCGGCGCAGTGCCCGGCAGGAACGCCTCCAGGATCACCTGGGCCGTGTCCGCTCCTGGCAGCGCCCCGGTCTGCGCATCGATCCGTACCAGCTCGACCCCAGGAGGCACCCGGAACGGCGTGGGTGGCGTATCGGCCAACACCCGTCCCATGATCTCGGTCCAGATCGGCAGCGCCAGGGAAGCACCCGTCTCGGTATCGCCCATGCTCCTGGGCTGGTCGTAGCCGATGAACACGCCGGTCACCAGATCGGGAGAGAATCCGATGAACCAGGCATCCTTGGCATCGTTGGAGGTGCCGGTCTTGCCGGCCAGGGGGCGCCCCAGCTTGGCGGCGCTGGCAGCGGTTCCGCGTTCGACCACGCCGGCCAGCATGTTGGTCATCTGGTAGGCATAGCGCGGATCGGTCACTGCCGGCCGCGTATCGGGGATGACCGGCGGGAAGCCGCCTGCATAGCTTTCGACCGCGCAGCCGTCGCATGGGCGGTCGTCCCGCCGCATCAGGGTCGCGCCGTACCGGTCCTGGATGCGTTCGATCAGGATCGGGGCCAGCTTCTTGCCACCGTTGGCCAGCTCGGCATAGGCAGATGTCAGGCCAAGCAGGGTGACCTCGTTCGAGCCCAGCGAGCCCGCCAGGAAGTGCTGCAGGCCGCGGTCGATCCCGAAGCGTTGGGCGACGTCGATGACCTTTTCCATGCCGATCGCCTGGGCGAGGCGGACCGTCATCAGGTTGCGCGATTTCTCCAGGCCCAACCGCAGCGTGGACGGCCCGTAGAAGCGCTGGCTGTAGTTCTCGGGCTTCCACTTTGGCAGGCCCGGTCCCTGGTCCACCACGATCGGCGCATCCAGCACGATGGAGGCAGGCGTGTAGCCATTCTCCAGGGCAGCCAGGTACACGAACGGCTTGAAGGAGGAGCCAGGCTGGCGCCATGCCTGCGTAGCCCGGTTGAAGGTGCTCTGCCGGAAGTCGAACCCACCGGTGATCGCAAGGACGCGCCCGGTGTTCGGATCCAGCACCACCACTGATCCCTCGACCGCCGGACGCTGCCGCAGCGCCCAGCGCGACGGCTTGTCGTTCTCCGCAATGTCCTCGACCAGCACCACGTCACCGGCCTTCAGCACCTGGTCGGCGCGCTTGGGGGCCGGCCCCAACTTGCCGGAGGAGTCTGCGGTCCGGGCCCAGTTGAGGTCCTCAACATTGAGGGTCCCGGTTTTGCCGTCGGCGAACCCGATCTCCGCGGTCTTGGCGCCGGCGGCAAGGACGACGACCTTCTTCCAGTCGAGCAGGGCTACGCCAGGATCGACCGCATCCAGTGCCTCCTGCCACGGATGTCCTGCCGTGATGTCCGGCAGCGATGTGATCGGCCCCCGCCAGCCAGTGCGACGGTCGTAGCTGGACAGGCCGCGGCGCAGCGCCATGTCGGCGATCCGCTGGATGCGCGGCTGGACAGTGGTCCGCACCGACAGGCCGCCCTCGTAGAAACCGGCTTCGCCCAGCTGCGCCACCAGCCGGCGACGCACCTCTTCCAGGAAGAAGTCGGCCGAGGCCTCGTCGGCGCGTCCGCCCCGCGCACGCAGCACGAACGGTTCGGCCTTGGCGGCTTCGGCCTCGGCCGGCGAGATATAGCCGTCGGCCAACATGCGACCGATTACATAGTCCCGCCGATCGCGCGCGACTTCCGTGTTGCGGGCCGGATCGTAACGTGACGGCGCCTTCGGGAGGCCGGCGATGAACGCGATCTCGCCCAGGGAGAGTTCGTCCAGGGACTTGTCGAAATAGTTCAATGCAGCCGCGGCGACACCATAGGCACGATACCCCAAGAAGATCTCGTTCAGGTACAACTCCAAGATCCGCTCCTTAGAGAGGACCCGTTCCATCCGGATGGAGAGGATGGCTTCCTTGATCTTCCGGTCGATCGACATCTCGTTGGTGAGCAGGAAATTCTTCGCCACCTGCTGGGTGATCGTGGAAGCGCCGCGCGGCCGCTCGTCGTTGGCCACGCGGCGCAGGTTGTCGATCACCGCGGATGCAACGCCTTGTGGATCGATGCCGTGATGGTTCCAGAAATTCTGATCCTCAGCTGCCACGAAGGCCTGCTGCATGCGCGTGGGAATCGAACGGATCGGCACCCAGACGCGCCGCTCCTTCGCAAACTCCGCCAGCAATCGACCATCGCCCGCGTGGACACGCGTGACCGTAGGCGGCTCGTACGTGGCGAGCTGCGCGACGTCCGGCAGATTCTGGCCGTAACGCCACCACGCATAACCCAGTGCGCCAACACCGATCAGCAACACCAGCAGCGCCAGATTGAAGAGCACGCCCAGGGCGCGCAGAAACGACGTCAACGTCTTACCTTCCTGTGGCGATGCAGCCGCCGGACCCGCACTGCGATGATCGTGATCGGCCGGCAAGCTATCCGATCCGGCGCTTCGGCTCAATTGTGCTGGCCATGTCGTCGGCTCCTCGCATGCTCAGCCGCCCACGGCGCCGAAATAGGCATCCAGGGCCTTCAGGGTTGCATTCGCGACCTTGCGGTGATGGGCTGGGTCGGTCAGCCGCCGCTCGTCGCTCCGGTTGGACAGGAAGCCCAGTTCCAAAAGCACGCTCGGCGTGTCCGGTGACTTCAGCACGACGAAGCCCGCGAAGCGCCGCGTCCGCTTGACCAGCGGTGTAACCTTGGCCAGCTCGGCCACCAGATGGTCGGCAAAACCGATCGAGCGGTTCGTGGCGTCGCGCAGGGCCAAGTCGATCAGGATCTCGCTGACGATCGGGTCCTGGTCGGTCAGGTCCAGGCCACTCACGATATCGGCTTTGTTCTCCTTTTGCGCAAGGCTCGCCGCCTCGCTGTCCGAGGCCCTGTCCGAGAGCGTATACACCGACGCGCCACGCATCTCCGAGTTGCGGCCCAGGCTGTCGGCATGGATGGAGATGAAGATTGACCCGCCAGCACTGCGCGCGAATGCGATCCGCTGGCGCAGCGGGACCGCGACATCGGTTTCCCGCGTCATGGCCACCCGGTAGCGCCCGGACTTCTCAAGCCGCGAACGGATCGCCTTCGCGACCCTGAGCGTGACCGTCTTCTCCAGCGTCTTGTCTGCACCGATCGCACCCGGATCCCTGCCGCCGTGGCCGGGGTCGATCACGATCAGCGGCTTGAGGCCTGACGGCGCTGGCGGGGGATCCTTCCTCGCCGGCGGCTGCAGTGCCTCTGGCATGCGAGCCGCCGGCGCGGCGGCGATCTGCACCGTTCCCTTGGCCTTGACTGGCGGCACGAGCTTCGACGTGGGCGGCGGCGGGATCGCGGGTGGGCTGGCGTCGGTCTTCCCGGCAGGCAGGGCCACGGTCTTCGGCAGGGCGAGGGTTGGCGCCCTGCCTGGCGTCACGTCGATGACCAGCCGGTAGAACCGGGAGTCGGCTGAAGGCAGCAGGAGCTCGGTGCGTGCCATGCGTGCAGCACCCTTCAGGTCGACGGAGAGGCTGGCCGCACCAGGGGACGTGCTGGTCGTCCAGGCAGCGACCAAGCCCCGCGGCCTGGGCAGCTTGCCGAGTCCGATTGCCCAGCGCGCCTGCGGAACGATCACCTCCAGCTTGGTCCGATCCGGCGACAGATTCGTCTCGGAAGGAACATTGGCATCCAGATCCAAGACGATCCGGGTGTGGGCGTCATGCATGCCAAAGCGCAGGCCGGAGATCAGGGTCTCGGCTGCGCGGGCCGGCAACGATGCGACCAGTAGCGTGAGCATAAGGAGGAGAAACGTCGCTCCACCCCATGTCGTCGCAGGTGCGTTTCGGCTGCGGGCGGCGCCGATGTCATTGCGATTTCTTGATGATTGAGGCAGCGGGTCGATGGTTCTATAGTCCCGTGCGTGTGAGCGGATACGGTCCCGTTTGCCGTGGCTTCAGCGAGATGTCGCAGCCCGGCTTTCGGATAGCGCCGATGATGCCGCATCTCAACCAACAGGCATCGCTGCCGGCTTGATCCGCAGCCTGCCCTCATTCCTGAACGCAATGCACCACGCTGTCATCCACCCGAACGACGAACCCCGCAGAAGTGCGGCGGTCGATTCGTCAGGTGGAGCATGTGTGGCCACCGTCGTCTCGCGTGCGCTGGCGCATGCGAGCCAACCCGTTTCGCGTGCCGAAAAGCGCGCGGGCCTACAACAGCACGTGGTCGTGCGCGCCGAGTCGCCGCGATCGATACGTGCGGAGATTTCGCTCGATGACGCGACGTATGTTGATCGATGCTGGCCACCCGGAGGAGACCCGGGTCGTCGTCCTCAATGATGAGCAACTGGTCGATTTCGATTTCGAATCGTCCACGAAGAAGCAGATCAAGGGAAACGTCTATCTCGCCAAAGTGACTCGCGTAGAGCCGTCGCTCCAAGCGGCCTTTGTCGAGTATGGCGGCAATCGCCATGGCTTCCTGGCGTTTTCGGAAATCCATCCCGACTACTTCCAGATCCCTCAGGCCGACCGCGCCACGCTCGAGAACGTCGCCAGCGCCGACGAGGGCGAGGGCAATGGCCAGGACGACGATGACGACGATGCGGACTTGGCCCGCAAGCGTGCACGGCTCCTGCGCTCCTATAAGATCCAGGAAGTGATCAAGCGCCGGCAGATCATGCTGGTGCAGGTCGTCAAGGAAGAGCGCGGTACCAAGGGTGCCGCGCTCACCACCTACCTGTCGCTGGCCGGCCGCTACTGTGTGCTGATGCCGAACACGCCGCGCGGCGGCGGGATCAGCCGCAAGATCGAGGACGCCGAGGATCGCCGCCGCCTGAAGGAAGTGGCCGCCGAACTTGAAGTGCCCAAAGGCATGGGCCTGATCATTCGCACGGCCGGCCAGGAACGGACCAAGGCGGAGATCAGGCGCGACTACGAGTATCTTCTCCGCCAGTGGGAAGACATTCGCGAGACCACGCTGAAAAGCATGGCGCCTTCGCTGATCTACGAGGAAGGCGACCTCGTGAAGCGGGCGATGCGCGATCTCTATACCCGCGACATCGACGAGGTGCTGGTCGAGGGCGACGAGGCCTACAAGCAGGCCCGTCGCATCATGACCATGCTGATGCCGTCCCGCTCGCGCCGGGTGAAGCAGTACCGGGAGGAAATCCCCCTCTTCATCCATCATGCCGTCGAGGACCAGCTCGACGCGATGCACATGCCCAAGGTCGAGCTGCCCTCGGGCGGCACGATCGTGATCCACACGACAGAGGCGCTTACCGCCATCGACGTGAACTCGGGTCGTGCCACGCGCGAGCGCCACATCGACGAGACGGCGCTCAAGACCAACCTGGAAGCTGCCGACGAGGTGGCACGGCAGATGCGGCTGCGCGATCTGGCCGGTCTGATCGTCATCGACTTCATCGACATGGCCGACCAGCGCCACGAGCGTCAGGTCGAGCGGCGGCTGCGCGACGCGCTCAAGATGGATCGCGCCAGGCTGCAGATCGGCAAGATCAGCCAGTTCGGCCTGCTCGAGCTGTCCCGCCAGCGGATGCGGCCGTCCCTGCAGGAGCTCTCGACGCAGACCTGCCCAGTCTGCCATGGGCTGGGTGTCGTACGCTCTACCGAATCCTGCGCCTTGCAGGCCCTGCGCCGTGTCCAGGAGGCCGGTATCGCCGGAGAGACGGCGGTGATGCGCCTCGTCGTGCCGGGTGTGGTCGCCTACTACCTCCTCAACCAGAAGCGGGACGCGTTGGTGCATCTGGAACAGCGGTACCAGATGCGTGTGCTGATCGACTCCGATGGACAGATGATTCCGGGCGAGGTCGGTGTCGAGCGCCTTGAGCGCCGCGAGAAGCCGATCGAGGTGCCGCCACCCGCCAGCCTCGCCACCGCGCCCGTCGAGGAGGACGAGCCGGTGGACGCCGTGGAGGTGGAGGAAGAAGAGGCCGAGCTGGTCGAGCGCCGCCGCGAGAAGCGCGAGCGTCGCCCTGACCGTCCGCATCGGCATGCACCTCGGCTGGAAGACCAGCCGACCGTCGAGGCGGAGGCCGACGAGCCGGCCGATGCCATCGTCGCTCCCGTGACGGCTGACGCCCCTGGTGACGAGACTGATGAAGGTGGAAAGAAGCGCCGCCGTCGCCGTCGTCGCCGCCGTCGCGGCGGTGATCGTGCCAACGGTCAGTCGGCGGGCTTCGAGCAGGCTCTCGACAGCGCCGAAGCGGACGAGGGTGACGGGGAAGAAGAGACCGAGGAGGCGGCCGAGGCAGCCATCGCCGAGGCTCCCGCTGAAATGCCTGTCGCCGAGGAGCTGCCGGTCGTTCCGCTGCCGGTCGAGCTGATCGTCCCGGAGGCTGCCGAGGCCCAGGCACCTGCAATGGAGCAGCCGGAGACCGTCGCCGAGAAGCCGAAGCGGCGGACCCGTGCCCGCAAGGCGCCAGCCGAAGCTCCTGTGGAGGAGCAGCCCGCCAAGGCGCCTGCACGTGGCCGCAGCAGGGCGGCTGCCAAGTCGCGGGCACCGGCCGAGGCGGAGCCGGCTAGCGCCACCCAGGCAGTGGCGAAGCCAACACGCCGTCGCACCGCAAGGCCCAAGCCGGAGCCGGTCGAGGCGACTGCATCCGAGCCCATGCCGGAGCCGGCAGCGCAGGCACCGGCTGCGTCGCCGGCCGCCGAGCCCGTGACGGCAGTCCCGGCGGAGGAAGACCGCCAGCCCGAACTTGCGGTTGCCGACACGCCGACGCCCTCGGAAGCGCCGGCGCCGGCTGCCGAGGCTTCGGCCAAGCCGGTTCGGCGTGGCTGGTGGAACCGGTTGACCGGCAGCTGAACGGTCTCCTGTCAGCGAAGCATCGGGGCGAGGGCGGCCGCAAGCCGCTCCGCCCCGATGGCGACCCGTTCTGTCGGGCCCGCGAAGGACAGGCGGATCCAATGCTCGCCCTCGACGGGGTCGAAGTCGACTCCGGGCGTGACGGCGACATGGGCGTCATGGAGAAGACGGCCGGCCAGCGTGGTCGCCGGCAGACCCGTCGGCCGTACGTCGACCCAAAGATAGAATGCCCCATCCGGGGGCGCGATGCGCTGGAGACCCACGGCGTGTAGCATGCTCTTCAGGAGATCCCGGTTGTGCCGGTAGTGGTCGACCCTCGGGCGCAGCTCCGCCTCGGCGTCCATAGCGGCCTTGGCGGCGGTCTGGGAGATGGTGGACGTCGAGATGAACATGTTCTGCGCCAGACGCTCGACCGGGCGTACCATGTTCTCCGGCAGCACCAGCCATCCAACCCTCCAGCCGGTCATCGCCCAGAATTTCGAGAAGCTGTTGACGACGACCGCCTGTGGTTCGACCTTGAGGACGGTGGTGGATGGCACCTCGTAGGTGATGCCTTGGTAGATCTCGTCGACAATCAGTCGTACGCCGCGCAGGCGGGCCCATTCGGCAAGGGCCGCCAGCCGTGTGTCGTCCAGCATGGTGCCGGTGGGGTTGGCCGGGCTCTGCAGGATGAGGCCGTCGATCCGGCCGGGTACGGCATCCAGTTCGGCCGGAGTCGGCTGGAAGCCGTCAGCCGGACCAGTGGTGATGCGGACTGGCTCGATGCCGAGTGCCGCCATGACGTTGCGGTAGCAGGGATAGCTGGGATCCGTGACGACCACGCGGGCGCCAGCGTCGAAGGCTGCCAGGAACGCCAGGACGAAGCCGCCAGACGCACCGCTCGTGACCGCGATCCGGGCAGGATCGACGGTCACGCCGTACCAGTCTTGGTAGTGGCTGGCGATGCGCCGGCGCAGGTCGGGCAGTCCCATGGCCGGGGCATAGCCAAGGTCGCCTCCGGCTCCGTCCAAGGTGCGCACGGCAGCCTGTCGTGCCAGGGCAGGGGGACCGCCGCCGGGTTCGCCGATCTCAAGGTGCACGATATCCCTGCCGGCCGCTTCCAGCCGTCTCGCCTCGACCACTACATCCATCACCAGGAACGGCGGAACGGCGCTTCGGCGCGATACGGGCAAATCAGCGCTCATCGGCAGTCCTCATCGGGCATGTTCTCCTACCGGTTCCTCGGCTTGCTCGTGCTGGTGTCGATGTTGCTTGCGGCGCCGCTGCGTGCAGCCAACGCCATGCTCCTGCTGCGGGACGTCGAGATCGAGACGACGCTCCGCGACCTGGCCGACCCGATCTTCCGGGCGGCCGGGCTCGATCCCTCCTCCATCACCATTTACATCGTCAACGACAACTCGCTGAACGCGTTCGTCGCAGGCGGGCAGAATCTGTTCCTGAATTCGGGCCTCCTGATCCGCACCGAGACTCCGGACCAGCTGGCCGGGATCATCGCGCATGAGACTGGCCATATCGCGGGTGGCCATCTGAGCCGGGCCAGGATCGCGATGGAGAATGCCGGCAGCCAAGCACTGCTGGGTGCCCTTCTGGGTGCCGCGGCTGCGGTTGCCGGTGCACCACAGCTGGGCATCGCCGCTCTGGCCGGCGGCCTGACCGTGGCCCAGGGCGGTTTCCTGAAGTTCAGCCGGACACAGGAGCAGGCGGCTGACCAGGCCGCCACTAGGTTCTTGGGCGAAGTCGGACAGAGCCCGGTGGGCCTCCTGCAGTTCTTCGAGATCCTGGAAAGCGATGATCTTCGCCTGAGCCGCCAAGCGGACCCCTGGCTCCAGACCCATCCGCTGACACGCTCGCGCATCGAGTTCCTGGAGAACCAAGTCCAAAAATCCAGGTTCGCGAAGGTGCGGATGAGCGGCGGCGCCCTGGAACGTCACGAGCGGATGCGTGCGAAGCTCGATGCCTTCCTTTCGCAACCGTCCGACGCGTTGGAAAGGTGGAAGGACGACCGCTCGGTGCCGGGGCGCTATGCCATGGCCATCGCCCTCTACCGCCTCCCCAAGCTCAACGAGGCGCTGAAGGAGATCCGGGCACTGGTATCGGACTATCCGGACGATCCGTACTTCCACGAGCTCGAGGGACAGATGCTCTACGAGAACGGGCGCACCTTCGACGCGATCGAGCCCTATCGCCAAGCACTGGCCCTCTTGCCCGGCAGTGCCCTTTTGAAGCTGGGCCTCGCCAAGGCGATGATAGATACGTACGACCCGGCCCAGCTCAAGGAGGCGCGTCAGCAACTGGTCGATGCGACGGTTGCGGAGCCCGAGAATGCCGAGGCGTTCCGGCTCCTGGCGACAACGGAGGGCAAGCTCGGCAACGAAGGTGCCGCGACAATTGCGATGGCCGAGTTCAGTCTCGTCATCGGCCGCTTTGACGACGCACGCCGTTATGCCATTCGTGCTTCCCAACTCGTCCAGCCTGGCGACCCGCAGTTCTTCAAGCTGCAGGACCTGCAGGCTGCCATCGAGGCGTTACCGCCCGATGCCCGCAATCCGCGACCGAGGCGGTCGCTCGGCTGATCTTCCTTCCTGGAGTACCCGACTTGCGCGTCCAGCATCTCCTTCTCGCCGCCATGCTCTCAATTGGTGTGACGCCGGCCCTGGCCGAACCTTCCACTCCAGAGGATCGGACAGCCATCGAACAGGTGGTGCGCGACCTGTTGCAGCGCGAGCCGGAGATCGTGATGGAAGCCCTGCAGTCGCTGCAGGCCAAACGCGAGGCCCAGGAGGCCGAGCAGGCCAAGCTGGCGGTGAGCGAGAACGCCGAGGCGCTGAAGGGAACGGCGGCCGAGGTTGCCGCCAATCCGAACGGCGACGTCACCTTGGTCGAGTTCATGGACTACCATTGCGGCTACTGCCGACGGATGATGCCGGCACTCCGCGACCTGCTCGTGAAGGACAAGGGTGTGCGGTTCGTCCTGAAGGAGTTCCCGATCCTGGGGCCGGATTCCGTGGTTGCTGCGCGGGCCGCCATCGCCGCGCGCAACCAGGGACGCTACTGGGACATGCACGTGGCGCTCATGGAGAGCGAGGACATTTCGGTGACAGGCGTGCAGGCCATCGCCGCGAAGCTCGGGCTCGACATGGACAAGCTCCAGGCCGACATGGACTCGGCGGCGACCGATCAGGTGCTGGCGGAGGACATGCAATTGGCCCGCCAATTGGGGCTGCGTGGCACGCCAGCCTTCGTCCTGGGTGGCGAGATCTTGCCGGGAGCGGTGCCGCTGGAACAGCTGGAGAGTATGATCGCCGGCGTACGCGAGCAGGGCTAAGCGTCAGCGCCGCCGGAGCAGCGTCAGCCCATCGCCCACCGGCAGTAGCACGGCGGCAAACCGCTCGTCGGCATGGAGCAGCGCATTCAGGCAGCGCAGCGTCCTGGCCTGGCGGCTGTTGTCGGAAGGATCCGCCACGCGCCCGTCCCAGAGCGTATTGTCGAGGACGATCAACCCACCGCGCCGGACCAGACGGCAGCAGCGGTCGAGATAGTCCGGGTAGGACTTCTTGTCCGCGTCGATCAAGGCCAAGTCGAACCGTTCGGCCTCGCCGTCCTCCAGGAGGGCATCGAGCGAGGTGAGCGCCGGGCCTTCCCGGAATTCTATCTTCCCGCCCACGCCGGCAGCATCCCAATGCCGTCGGCCAAGCTCCTGCCACTGACGATTGACGTCCAGCGTGACGACCTGGCCGTCTTCGGGCATGGCCAGGGCCATGGCAAGCGTGCCATGGCCGGTGAAGCATCCGACCTCAAGGACTCGTTTCGCTCCGATCGTCTCGATCAGGAAGCCGATCAGCGCTGCCGCCTCGGGCGAGGTCCGCATACCGCCATGCTCCAGACGGTCAGTCTCCTCGCGCAGTGCCGCCTGGGCAGGATGCTCGCGTACGCCGACCTTGGCCACGTAGGCAGCAAGGTCGTCGGACAGGCCGATGGTGCGGGTACTCAACTCGTCAGACCCTTGGCAGCGGCAAGCACTTCGTCGGCGTGGCCCGGTACCTTGACGCTGCGCCAGGCGCGCACGATCCGGCCGTCCCCGTCGACCAAGAATGTCGAGCGGTCGATGCCCATGTACTTCTTGCCGTACATCGACTTCTCGACCCAGGAGCCCACCGCTTCGATGAACGTGCCTTCCTCATCCGATGCGAGCGGGAAGGTCAGGCAATACTTCTCCTTGAACTTGTCATGGCTGGCGACGCTGTCCTTGGAGATGCCGACGATCTCGACGCCGAGATCCTGGAACTCCTGGTAGAATGACGCGAAGCCCTGGGCTTCCTTGGTGCAGCCTGGCGTGTCGTCCTTGGGGTAGAGATAGAGGATGTAGGGCTTGCCCTTCAGCGCGGCCGAACTGATGCGTCCGCCGCCATCGGCAGGCAGGTCGAACTCGGGGACCGCATCACCGGCGGAAAGGCTCACGAGCTTGCTCCCTCTGCACCAACCAGACGGTCGAAGATGTGGCGCACGGCCGTCTGGCTTTCAACAAGCCGCAGCTGCAATAGGCCGATCTCGTTGGGAACACCCGATTCTCCCAGTGGATCGATCGCGCGCAGCAACGCCTCCTGCATGGCGGCTGGCGCGCTCTTCGGCATGGTCTTCTCGTCCTGGGAAAGGCGCAGCGTCGCGAACAGCCGGATCATCAGCCGCCAAGCCTCGTCCAGGGCCTGCCCCTCCTGAGGCGAAAGCAGTCCCGCAGCGGCCGCCTTGGCAAGAACGGCCGGCGTCGAGCAGTCCCGGATCGGCGGGTGCCGGTGCAGATGGGCCAGCTGCAGGAACTGAGCCAGGAACTCGATCTCCACAATCCCGCCGCGGACATGCTTCAGGTTCCACGGATCGTCGCTACCATGCTCCTTGAAGATCCTCAGGCGCATCGCGCGGACGTCTCGCGCCAGGCTTCCCAGGTCGCGCTGGCGGAACAGGACATGCTCGATCGCCTGCTCGACCTCAGCGGCAAGCGATGCGTCGCCAGCCACGACGCGAGCGCGCGTGAGGGCCTGCTGTTCCCAGGTAGCGGCGGTCTGATTTTGGTAGTGAATAAAATGGTGCAGCCTGGTAGCGACGGGACCGGTATTGCCGGATGGTCGCAGTCGCATGTCGATCTCGAACAGCGCCCCCTCGCTGGTCCGCGCAGAGATCGCGCTGGTGAGCCGGTTGGCCAGTCGCGAGAAGTAGACACCGGCTGGCACCGATCGTGAGCCGTCGGATACCGCATCCTGGGCGGCGTCATAGACGAAGATCAGGTCGAGGTCGGAGCCAATGGTCAATTCGCGGGAGCCGAACTTGCCCAGGCCCAGCACGCAGAAACGCGCGTAGGGGACGCGGCCGTGCTGGCCGATCAGCCATTCCTCCGCCTCGGGAAGCAGCGTAGCCACCGTGATCTCGGCGATGTCGGAGAGCATCAGGCAGGCTCGCTCGGCCGGGGTGACGCCCAGGAGGATGTGCAGCCCGGCCTGGAACTGCCGGCCATGAGCCCAGCGCCGGATCAGGTCGAGCTTGTCCTGCAGGTCGCGCCCATCCTGGAGGCGATGGGTCATCTCAGCCTCCAACTGGTCCGGACCGGGCAGGGGTTCCAGGAAGTCAGGTGCCAGCATGGCATCCAAGAGGTCCGTGTGGGCCGCCAGATGCGAGGCCAGCTTCGGTGCGGCGCCGGTCAGGTCGACGATGAGCCGCAGCAGCTTTGGGTTCGCGCGCAGGAGGGAGAAGATTTGCACGCCGGACGGCAGGTTGGTGATGAACCGGTCGAACAGCGCGAAGGCGGCATTGACGTCCGGCGTCCTTCCGAACGCCTGCAGGAGGGCCGGCATCAGTTCGGTCAGGAGCTCCCGGGCGCGCACCGTCCGGGTGGCGCGGACATGGCCATGATGCCAGTCACGGATGCGACGGCTGACAGCGGTCGGATCGCTGAAGCCCAGGGCCGAGAGATGCTCGATCGTCGCCGGGTCATCCTCGGTGCCGGTGAAAACCAGGGAGGCGCCAGCACCCAGATCCGGGCTGGTCTCGAACAGCGCGGCGTAGTGCCGCTCGACCGTACGGAATGTCTCTTCCAGGTCATGCGCAAAGCTTTCCGGCGACCCGTGACCGGCGAACGCGGCGAAGGCAGCAAAGCGATCGGGCCGATCGGGCAGTCGCTGGGTCTGCTGATCCTGGACCATCTGGAGGCGATGCTCGACCTGGCGGAGGTAGCGGTAGCTCGCGATCATCTCGGAGGCCGCGTCCAATTCCATCCATCGCGAGGCAGCCAGGGTCTCCAGCGCTTCCACCGTTCTGGGACTGCGCAATCCGGGATCCCGGCCGCCCAGGATCAGCTGCTGGGTCTGCGCGAAGAACTCGACCTCGCGAATGCCGCCACGCCCGACCTTCACGTCGTGCCCGAGCACCGCGATCTCGGAAAAGCCGCGGTGCGCGTTGATCTGCCGCTTGATCGAGTGAATGTCGGCGATCGCCGCATAGTCCAGGTGCTTGCGCCACAGATAGGGCCGCAGATGTGAGAGGAAGTGCGCACCGGCCTCCAGGTCGCCGGCCACCGGCCTCGCCTTGATCATGGCGGCGCGCTCCCAGTTCTGGCCATGGCGCTCGTAATACTGCTCCGCGTCCTCGACTGGCAGCGCCAGTGGATGGCCCGGCGGGTGGGGACGCAGCCGGAAATCAAGACGGAACACGTAGCCGTCCCTGGTCTTTTCCTGGAGGACGTACTCCAGCCCGCGTACGATCCGCGATGCCAACCCCATCACGGTGGCACCACCGGTGACGCGGAACTGACTGGGCTCGATCAGTACGATCAGGTCGAGGTCTGAGCTGTAGTTCAGCTCGCCCGCACCATGCTTGCCCATCCCCAGCACGATCAGCCCGCTGCGTGCCACCGGCTCGCCGGGATCCAGCACGATCTCCCGCCGATCCGCAGCATCGAGCAGCAGGCGGTGAAGCGAGCGGTCGATCGCCAGGTCAGCGAAGCCGGTCAGCGCCTCGGTCACCTGCTCGAGCGTCCATCTACCCGACAGATCGGCCACCGCCGTGGCCAGGGCCACCCATTTGCGCGCACGCCTCAGGCCGCTCATGAGCCGCTGCCGATCCACCATGTGTTCCGGCCTGGCCAATTCGGCCCGGGCTGCGACCAGGACCGGCTCGGCGCCGTCGACCAAGGTTCGGACCAGAACCTGCGGCAGTTCCGCGGCCAGCTCGGCCAGAAACGGGCTACCCGACAGCATGCCGTCGATGAGGGCAGCATGCCGCGGATCGTCCAGGACCTCCTGTAGATGCTTTCGGCGGCCGGGCTCAGGATCGGCCTCGACGGCGCGCTTCAGCCGTGCACGATGTCGGGCCAGGGACGCTGGATCATGGACGCGTGGAGGATGCAAGGTTGGCACGTGAGCTCGCCGTCCTTTCCGATATGCCTCCCGATCCGTCGAGCAGTGCCTCGCCCGCGTGTCGGGTAGTTCTGGCCAAAGCGAGGGTAACTTGAGCCTGGCATTGTCCCGTCGCAAGCCATCAGGGCGAACATGGGGTCTTCTTCAGGCGGCCGGCGCCGCGCTGGCCGTGGTGGTGGTCCTGGTTGCGGCGCTGGTGATCGGCCTGTTCATCCTGCTGCAGCAAGGGCCGATCTCGCTGCAACCGTTGGTGCCATGGCTGAAGGCTCCCCTTGAGGAGCGGGTGGGGCGGCCGGTGGATGTGGAGAGGCTGGAGCTCGCACGGGCTATTGGGGAAGACGGTGGCTTTGTCCTCACGGCAGGTCCCATCTCCGTGGGTGGAGATGCCCCCGCGCGGGCAGAGCGCCTCGTGCTGCAGGTGACCCTGCCGTTCGAGCTGCGCGCAGCGAAGCTGGAGGTGGTGGATGCCGATGCGCGTACCCTCCTGGCAGCCTGGCCCGAGGCTCTGGCAAGCGAGGCCCGGACCCAGGTCGGTGCCATCGTGCGGAGCGGCACGATCGAAAGGGGCACGCTGGACTATCGTTTCAACGAGGTCGGACCGGACGACATCAACCTCGACATCCAGTCGAGGAACCCGACGATCCAGCTACCCAACGGGCTTCCCTCCGTCACTGGCGAGACGGCGCATGTGGTTCTGAACCAGGGGGTCCTTCATGTAACCGCACCGAAAGTCACGGGTGCCGGACTGACGGCGCAGTCGGTGGACGTGACCATCGACCATATCCTCGACGATGTGCCGTCCCGCCTGCTGCTCAAGAGCCAGATCTCCGGACCTGCGGGCGGCATGTACCAGCTCTTTAGCGACCCACCGCTCGCCCTGGTGCCCCGCGACCTTGTCGAGGTCCGTTCCCTGCGGGGTGTGGTCAGTGGCTTCCTCACGTTGGGCCTTCCCCTGGTGGACAACATCCCGGCCGAGGCGGTCGAGATTCGAGCGAATGGCCGCTATCGGAACCTTTCCGGGCGTCTGCACGTGCCCATGCCGATCGACCTGACCCAGGGCGCAGGCACTTTCTCCGTCAGGGACGGAGCGATCGAGATGAACGGCCGTGCTCATCTGTTCGGCACGCCGATACACGTGGCCATGACCGACCGGTGGCGTGGTACCGGCCAGCCACGACGAATCGAATTGCGAGGTCCGGTGGATCAAGCCTTGATCACGCACTTCGGCTTTGATCTGCCGGAGGCGATCAAGGGCAGGGCGCAGACGGTGGCCGTGCTCACCGCAGGCGAACCTCCTGTGTGGCACGCCCGGGTCGACGCCGACCTGCTAGACCTGTCGATCGAGGAGGAAATCTCCGGGCTATACAAACCCGAGGGAGTGCCCGGCCAGATCACCATCGAGAGCAGGGTCGCCGGGCATGACGACTGGTCGGTCGAGCGTTTCGATCTCGAGACGGGTGAACAGCGCGTAGCGGGGCATCTCCGGCCCGAGGGTGGCAAAATCTCGCTGCGCCTCGACCAGCTCCTGACGCCACGCATGGACCTGGTCGGCGACCTGCTGCTGGGTCCAGAGGCCGCGGTCGGCGGGTCCATTGCCGCCAAGCGTATCCAGATGCCGCCTGACGAGGAAACGAGCGACGATCCACCGGCCGATGAGGCCCGTCCGGCGCCACCAACTCGTCTCGATCTGGAAATCTACATCGATGAACTGCAGACGCGAGGTGATCCGATTCGCGGCGTGAAGGGGCATGTGCAGCGCGGCGGGCACGGTTTCTCAGACGTGTTTCTCGACTTCGACCTGGGTGGCCCCGGAAAGTTCGTCCTGGCACCTGAGCAGAACGCGCATCGGCTCGACCTCATGGCGCCTGATGCTGGCCGGCTCCTGCAGGCGCTCGGCGCTGGCGATGCGCTGGTCGGCGGCCAGCTCAAGGTCGAGGCGGCCGTGACGCACCAGATCCCGAAGGTGATCGCCAACGGTCGGATCGACCTCGCAAGGACCCAGGTGCGCATGAGCGGCAACGAGCTCACGCCGTTCCGAAAGATCGTGATTCCGTTCGCCATCGATGGCCCGGTGATCACGATCGAGCAGGCCCGCATGACTGGCAGCGTGCTGGGCCTGCGTCTCAGCGGGACGATCGATCGGGACACGAGGGGCATCGCCATGAGTGGCGAGGCGACGCCGCTCTATCCGCTGAACCGGTTCGTCGGCCAGATCCCGATCCTCGGACGAATTCTCGGTGGCGCGAAAGGCCTGGGAGCGATCAACGCCGAGCTGACGATCAGTGGAACCTTGGATGCCCCAGACGTGAAGCTTGCCGCCAGCTCGGTGCTCCTGCCGGGCTCGATCCGCGACCTGCTCCGGTCGATCGAGCCCCCGCGCGAACGCTAGCCCCTTGTACGCACCAGGACGTGCCGCTTCTTCCCGGCTGACAGCTTCAGCCCGTCGACCAGTTGCGCCCGCCCGACCGTCTGCTGCGGGTCGGAAAGGGCTTGGTCTTCCACCTTGGCGCCCCCGCCCTGGATGAGCCGGCGTGCCTCACCGTTGCTGGCGGCAAGACCGGCTAGCCTGAACAGTTCGGGCAGTGCGACATGCTCGACTCCATCGTCCAGGACGACGTCCACCACCGGCAGCGCGTCGCGATCGCCGCCGCCGAACACGCCTTGAGCCTGCAGCCTCGCCTTCTCCGCTGCCTCGCGACCATGGCAGAGGGCCGTGGCCTCGGTGGCCAGCACGGCCTTGGCCTCGTTCAGCTCGACGCCTTCCAGGCGCTCCAGCCTCGCCACCTCGTCCAGCGGGAGCTCCGTGTAGAGCCGCAGGAACCGGCCGACATCCCGATCTTCGGTGTTGCGCCAGAACTGCCAGTAATCGAAAGGCGGCAGCATCGAATCGTTCAGCCAGACCGCGTTGCCGGCCGACTTGCCCATCTTCTCGCCCGACGCCGTCGTGATCAGTGGCGTCGTCAGGCCGAACAACTGCACGTTGTCGACCCGCCGTCCGAGTTCGACACCGTTGACGATGTTGCCCCACTGGTCCGAGCCGCCCATCTGGAGCCGGACGCCATGACGGCGCGACAGTTCCAGGAAGTCGTAGGCCTGGAGCAGCATGTAGTTGAATTCCAGGAAGGTGAGGGGTTGCTCGCGTTCCAGGCGCAGCCGCACGCTGTCGAAGGTCAGCATGCGGTTGATGGTGAAATGGCGGCCGTAGTCGCGCAGGAACTCCAGGTAGTTCAGCTTCAGGAGCCACTCGGCATTGTCGACCATCGTGGTCTTGCCGGGGCCGAAATCCAGGAAGCGCGCGAGGGAGGCGCGGATCCCGGCCTTGTTGGCTTCCAGGCTCTCCGCGGTCTGGATCTTGCGCAGCTCGTCCTTGCCGGACGGGTCGCCGACCAGGGTGGTGCCACCGCCGACCAGGGCCACCGGCCGATGGCCGAAGCGCTGGAGCGTGCGCAGGAGCATGATCGAGACGAGGTTGCCGACATGCAGGCTGGGCGCCGTGCAGTCGAACCCAATATAGCCGGTGATCGCTGCCGATGCCGTCGCCTCGTCGAAGGCGCTCTCATCAGTGCATTGGTGGACGAAACCACGCGCATGCAGCTCGCGCAGGAGTTCGGAGCGGTGACCGGTCACTTGTCTGGCTTCATCGAAAAGGAATGGTTGGCTCGCCATGGCCGGTCGGCCCGACCATGGCGCGGGATCAGCGGGCGGTGAGCAGGGCCTCGCCGGGGATGCGGTTCATGCGACGGTCCATATAGTGCTCGCAGGTCCCGTTGAAGTGGTCCATGTGCTGGCTGAACGAGTGATCAGCCCCTTCGATCAGATCGAAGTCGATCGTGATGCCGCGCTGCTGGCTGAGCTTGTTGACCAGCTTGTGCACGGATTCGACCGGCGTCACCACGTCACGCTCGCCATGCACGATCAGGCCCGAGGACGGGCAGGGTGCCAGGAACCCGAAGTCGTAGATGTTCGCCGGCAGCCCGGCGGAGATGAACCCGACCACTTCAGGCCGGCGCATCAGGAGCTGCATCGCGATCCAGGCGCCGAAGCCGAAACCGGCAACCCAGACACCCGCCGCGTTCGGGTTGTGCAGCTGCATCCAGTCCAGGGCCGCGGCCGCGTCCCGCAACTCCCCCTGCCCGTGATCGAACGATCCCTGGGACCGGCCGACACCCCGGAAGTTGAAGCGCAGCACGGAAAAGCCGCGGCGCACATACATCTGGAAGAGAGAATAGACGATGCGGTTGTTCATCGTCCCGCCATGCAGCGGGTGCGGATGAAGGATGACCGCGAGCGGGGAGGTCGGCCCTTCACCGTGGACGTAACGGCCCTCCAGTCGGCCATCCGAACCGTTGAAGATCACCTCAGGCATTTAGAGCTCCGCTA
This sequence comes from Geminicoccus sp., assembly GCF_036263595.1. Taxonomy (NCBI): domain Bacteria; kingdom Pseudomonadati; phylum Pseudomonadota; class Alphaproteobacteria; order Geminicoccales; family Geminicoccaceae; genus Geminicoccus; species Geminicoccus sp. The sequence continues at coordinate 30,153 of NZ_DATAGQ010000071.1, forward strand.
CCATCGGAACGGCCGGAGATGCCCTCTCCTCCTGCTCGGTCGAGCAGCGGGCGGAGCATTGCAGCCGTCTTGGGACGTTCCTATACTTTCGTGACCGTGGCGGGCACGATCGGATGAACGTGAGATCACCGCGGTACGCCTCGTGCCGCGTCATGACGCAAGCACGGCGCTGGGCCGCGGACATCCCGACGCACGATCGCCGGCTGTGTAGCGCGAGGAGCGCTCGATGTTCAAGACATTGCTGAGCGGCCTCGTGGACATCGACTCGCGTGAAGGGGCGCATGTCCACTAGCTCCCGCGTCTACCTGGACCACGCCGCAACGACTCCCGTACGACCGGAGGTCATCGCGACGATAACCGAAGCGCTCGGGCGCCTTGGCAACCCGGCTTCGGTGCACGGGGAGGGACGCGCCGCCCGGCGCATGCTCGAGGAAGCGCGTACTACCGTGGCCGAGGTCACCGGCGCAGAGCCGGATCAGGTGATCTTCACCTCCGGCGGCACCGAGGCCAACAATCTCGCCGTGCAGGCGACGGGCGCAGTGGGTGTCGCGGTATCGGCGGTCGAGCATGCATCCGTGCTGGAAGCGGTTCCACATGCTCGGCGGGTTCCCGTCGACCGTGCCGGCAGGATCGACCTTGGCGCCCTGGACCGCATCCTTGCCCAGGACCGGCCGTCGCTGCTCTCGGTCATGCTGGTGAACAACGAGACCGGCGTCCTGCAGGACTGCCGGGCGATCGCCGACCGCTGTCGCGAGACCGGCGTGATGCTCCATGTCGACGCAGTGCAGGCGCTGGGCAAGCTGGAACGTGTGAGGCTGGATGATCTCGGCTGCGACATGCTGACGATTTCCGGGCACAAGGTCGGCGGCCCGGCCGGCATCGGTGCCCTGGTCGCGAGGTCCGGACTAGCTGTCCCGCCCAGGCTGCGGGGCGGAGGGCAGGAGGGACGCCGTCGGGCGGGGACCCATAACCTGCCTGCGATCCTGGGCTTCGCCGAGGCGGTGCGAAGGCTGGATCCATGTGAGCCGAGCCGGCTGGCTGGCCTCGGTGACAGGCTCGAGTCCCTGCTACTCGACCTCAGCCCCACCAGCTGGATCGCCGGGGGCGACGCGACCCGCGCGCCGCACATCACCAGTCTGATAACACCCGGCCGGTCGGCAGAGCTGCAGGTGATCGCGCTGGACTTGGCGGGTGCTGCGGTGAGTGCCGGGGCCGCTTGCTCGTCCGGCAAGGTCGGCCCATCGCACGTGCTGACGGCGATGGGGCTGGAGGCGGAGGCAGGTTGCGCCATCCGGATCAGCCTGGGCTGGACGACGACCGAGGCGGATCTCGACCGGTTCGCCACGATCTTCGCAAGGATTGCGGCCTCAGGCTCGATCGGCTCCAAAGAACGTCGTTCTCCCTTGCCGAATGCCCGTGCAGTTGCGACATGAGGTCTTGGCCGGGCCGAGGTTCCGGCCGCATGGTAGGTGGCGGGACGGATGGCACAGGCACTGAGCATCACGCAAAGAGCGGCAGACCGGGCGAAGGAGCTGCTCGCGACGCAGGCAGATGCGGCAGGCATCAAGCTAGCGGTGAAACCGCGCGGTTGCTCGGGCTGGAGCTACTCGCTCGATTTTGCGAGGGAGATAGCTGCGGCGGACCAGACCATCGAGGTCGCCGGCGTGACCTTCGTGATCGATTCCAGTGCGCTGCAATATGTGAACGGAACGGAAGTCGACTTCGTCGAGGACAAGCTCGGCTCGTCGTTCGTGTTCAACAATCCGAACGAGAAGGGCCGCTGCGGCTGCGGCGAGAGCTTCCACGTCTGACGCATGATCGACATACGGTTCCGCCTTCCCGACGGTAGCGAGCGCCGCGTGGCCGTTGCTGCCGGAACGACGCTACTGGATGCATCGCGGGATGCGTCGGTCGATCTCGAAGGGGCTTGCGGTGGCAATATGGCCTGCGCGACCTGTCACCTGCATGTGGATGAAGGCTGGTTCGACAAGCTGCCCCCGCCGTCGGCCGAGGAAGAGGATATGCTCGATCTGGCAACGGATTGGCGGCCTACCTCCCGCCTGGGTTGCCAGGTCAAGCTGAACGACGGCTTGAATGGCATCACCGTAGACGTTCCCCGCTCGAGCCTGCTCGGCACCTGATCTAGACATTCGCCTGGACCTGTCACGTGGACGCTCACCCTCATCTGGCCGAACTGGACCTGCCGCCCGGCGCACGCGTCGTGGTCGCCATGTCGGGGGGCGTGGACAGCTCGGTCTGCGCCGGCCTGCTGGTCGAGGCAGGCTACGAGGTGGTCGGTATTACCATGCAGCTCTACGACCATGGCCAGGCGGTCGGTCGGGCTGGCAGCTGCTGTGCAGGGAGGGACATCCGTGACGCCCGTGCAGTTGCGGACAGGCTGGGCATCCCGCACTTCGTGCTTGATTACGAGGAGCGCTTCCGTCGCGCGGTGATCGACGAGTTTGCCGACAGCTATGCCGCGGGCCGGACGCCTATTCCCTGCGTCCGCTGCAACGAGCGGATCAAGTTTGGCGATCTTCTCGACAGCGCCGTCGAACTCGGTGCCGCGGCCCTGGTGACCGGGCACTATGTCCGCCGCGTCCCCGTCCAGGGTGGCGCCGAACTCCATCGCGGCCGGGATCAGGCCAAGGACCAGAGCTATTTCCTGTTTGCGACCACCGACGAGCAGCTCGCTCGGCTGCGCTTCCCCTTGGGTGCCATGACCAAGACCGAGACGCGGGCGCATGCGCAGCGGCTGGGTCTGCCGGTGGCGGCGAAGGCGGAGAGCCAGGACATCTGCTTCGTGCCGAGTGGCGATCATGCCAGCATCGTCACGTCGATCCGGCCCGATGCCGGCCAGCCCGGCGAGATCGTGAACGATGAAGGCAAGGTGCTGGGTCGGCACCGGGGCATCGCCGGCGTCACGGTCGGGCAGCGCCGTGGGCTGGGCGTGGCCGCAGCGGAACGCATGTACGTCACCGAGATCGACCCGGTCACCCGACGGGTGCGGATCGCGCCCAGGGCAAGGGCTGCCATGCGCAGCGCCATGCTCGACCGGCTGCATCTGGTAGGGTCCTGGGAGAACGGCTGGCTGCCGGTCAGCGTGATGGCGAAGCATCGCTACAATGAGCCGGCGCAGGCGGCGGCCCTCAGTTGGGACGAGGCTGGTCATGTCGAGGTGAGCTTTGACGAGCCGCAGGTCGGCATCGCCCGTGGACAGGCCTGTGTGCTGTATGATGGCACGCGGCTGATCGGCGGCGGCTGGATCGAGCGCGCGACAAGCTGACCGCGCGGTCAGTGCTGGTCCAGACCCTTCAACAATGCCTGGTGAAATCGGTCGGGCGCTTCGACCTGAGGTGAGTGGCCCAGGTCCGGGAACTCCACCAGTTCGGCGTCGGGGATGATCTGCGCGGCTTCCGGGCCAAGCTCCGCATACCGGCCCAATCGCTCGGCGACCTCGGGCGATGCACGATTGCCGCCAGGCGCGGTGCGATCGAGGCTGCCAATCAGCAGCAGGGTCTTCAGCCGGATTCGGCTGAACTCGTGGATCACCGGCTGCGTGTAGATCATGTCGGACGTCAGCGCCTGGTTCCAGGCGACGAGCTCCTTGCCATCACCGGCATACATGCCGGCCAGCATCTCCACCCAACGATCGTACTCTGGCTTCCACTCGCCGTTGTAGTAGAACTTCCTCTGGTAGGCCTTGATGCTGTCGAAGCTGGTCGTCAGTTCGTTCTGGTAGGCTGCATCGACGCTGGCCGGTGGCACGCCCTTCAAGCGCCAATCCTCCAGGCCGAGCGGGTTGACCAGCACCAGTTGCTCGACCTGATCCGGGAACATCAGCGCGTAGCGTGCCGCCAGCATGCCGCCCATGGAGTGGCCCAATACCGTCGCCTTCTCGATGCCTCGGGCCAGAAGTAGCGCATGGGTATTCGCAGCCAGCTGCTCGAAGCTGTACTGATAGGCGGCTGGCTTGGTCGACTTGCATAAGGACGGTTTGAAGAACCTAGCCGTGCGATCTGGGATGTGATTCGCTTCTGCTGGCAGCGGGAGGGCAGCAGCGATGGGTGGATCACCTGGGTTGTTCGACCTGGATGAGCGTTACGTGGCACTGAGCGCGTCGGGT
>NZ_DATAGQ010000072.1:0-45394 GCF_036263595.1 Geminicoccus sp.
CCCAGGACGATCGCCGACGTTGCCGCGAGCAGGCGGACGAGACGCATGTGAACCTCCCTGTTCACCCGGTCTTCCTGCGGGTGTGGCGATCATCTACGACGGCTCCCCAGCCCAGAGCAAGTAATAGATCGTATGAATAGCCGTGTTCCACACGAGCCTGCTGCACATCTCCGTCGCCTCGCCTATCCTCGCGGCAGATCCGGAAGGACCGGACGGAGGACATGGACGTGCCGATCGATCGACGCAGGCTGGTGGCGGGTACAGTGGCGCTCATGGGTGGGATGGCAGCGGCCGGCATGGCCCAGGCGGCTTCGCGCCAGGAGATCGACGCGGAGGTGGACCTCGCCCTGGACACGCTGTTTCGTCACAACAGCGCGGCCAAGGCGCTCTCGGAGAAGGCCAAGGCGATCCTGGTCTTCCCGCGGGTCGTAAAGGGCGGCTTCGTGGTGGGCGGCAGCTTCGGCGAGGGCGCTCTCCTGGAGAACAGGGAGAACCGCGGCTACTACAACACCGTCTCGGCCTCGTTCGGCCTGCAGGCGGGTGCGGAATCCTTCGCCTATGCCCTCTTCTTCATGAACGAGAAGGCGCTGAGCTATCTCACGGACAGTCGCGGCTTCGAGCTGGGCGTAGGGCCGACGCTCGTGGTGGTGGACGAGGCCGTGCAAAAGCAGCTCACGACCACGAACGTATTCCAGGACGTCTATGCCTTCATCTTCAGCGAGCAGGGCCTGATGGCGGGCCTTGGCATCGAAGGCTCCAAGATCAGCCGGATCGAACCGGAGGCCTGATCCGGCGGACCCCGGCAGGCCTCAACTGCCGGCCGGGGTCGGACCGCCGGTGGGCGTACTGCGGCGAAGGAGCCCGCGCAGGTCCGTCTCGCGCAGCCAGGCGGGGACGGCCAGGGACGCGATCGCCGTGATGGCGATGAGCGTGCGGGCCAGCTCCGTGAACGGGCCGTAGTGCTTGTCCAGCGCCATCACCAGGTACACGACCGCGACGTGGAACACGTAGACCTGCAGGGAGTGGCGGCCGACCAGGCGCAGGAACGGCAGGGAGAAGAGGCGCGTGAACAGGTCGGCCAGCTTGCGGATCCGGCTGTTCTCCGAGCGCGGGCCCGCGATCATCACCCAGGCAAGCAGATAGCCGGTCGCGACGAAATTGAGGAGATAGACCAGGCTGAACTCGCCACGGTTGGTGACCGCCACGAAGCGGTTCCACACGACTTCCGGCAGGATCCCGAAGGTCCAGCTCACCCGGAACAGCAGGAAGAACAGGAAGAAGGCAAGCGCCGCCACGACCACCGCGCGCTGGTCCGGCCGGAACACATTGCGCCACTCGATCTGCCTGGTGCTGGTCAGCACGCCCATGACCATGCCGCTCATGAACACGATCTGCCACGCGAAGACGTTGAAATGGCTTCGCATGGCAAGGCCCTCGTCCCAGCTGCCGAGCAGTCGGTCGACGGCGGCACCCATTGGCAGGACCAGACCCAGCTGCACCGCGAACCAGCAGACCGCGGACATGGTGGCGACCAGGGCCCAGCGGCCCTTGAGCACGAGGTAGACGAGCGGCGGGGCCACCAGGAGGTAGACGATGTACTGGGGCAGGATGTCCATGTAGGTCGGCTGGTGCAGCAGCGAGGCGGCTGCAAAGCTCGAGGCGCGGCCGGGCGAGGCCAGCTCGCCCAGCCAGTCGATCCAGTAGCCGCGCGCCGTCGGCATCAGCCTTGCCGCGAGCAGCAGCACGAACAGGCAGAAAAGCGCGTAAAGGTAGAGTTCGGCCGCTCGGTGCCAGATGCGGTTCGCCCCGGCCAGGAAGCCGTCGCGGCTCATCCGCCGTGCATAGACCATGCCGATCAGAAGTCCGGACAGAAAGACGAATCCCTGGGCGTCCTCGACGAAGCCGATCTCGGCATGGTTGATGCGAACGAGCGCCAAGCCCTTCGTGAAGTGCAGGTGGTTCAGCATCATGAAGACGAGAAAGTAGCCTCTCAGTCCATCCAGCAGTTCGAACCGCCGCATCCTCACCCGTCTCCTCTCGACGATTCGGCATCGCTCTGGGCTGCCATCAGCGAAGACTGCATGGCATGCGCCCGTCCGAATCCCACGAATACGGCGGAATAAATGCAGATCAGGGCCGAAGTTCCGGATATGCCACCTTCAACGATGTCATCTGAACGAACGTTAGGGATGCGCCCATGACCGTGGCGCATGCGGCATGTCCGCAACAGGTTCCCTCCATGCGAAGATAAATTCGCGTTGTGCGCGAATTGACTGATGATCCTGACCGGGTTCTGACCTATCGGTCATCTCGACCCTGCGCACGGGCCATATAGCCCCTCATCGTGATGGAACAGAGTCGATCATGAAAAACACGCTCATCGTGGGCGCGATGCTGCTCGCCCTGTCGGCCGCCTCCACGATGGCCGCAGCTTCGCCGTGCGCAGCACCCGAAGGTGCCTGGGGTCCATTCAAGCCGCTAGCAACCAGCCAGAAGGCCCTAGCGACCAGGGGCGCCCTGAAGATCGTGGCACTGGGCTCGTCCAGCACGTTCGGCACCGGTGCCACCAGCCCTGGCCATGCCTATCCCGCCCAGCTCGCCAGCATCCTGCAGAAGAGATTCGTGGAGGCCCGGATCGAGGTCATCAACGCTGGGATCGGCGGCGAGACCGTCGACAAGAACCTGGCCCGCCTCGACAGGGACGTGCTCGCCAAGAAGCCGGACCTGGTGATCTGGCAGGTCGGCACCAACGACGCATTCCAGAAGAAGAGCATCGCCGACGTCTATCAGGGTGTCCTGAACGGCATCGCCCGGATCAAGAAGACGGGTGCGGACGTTGTGCTGATGGAGACCCAGTACTTCCCGGGCAGACCGGACACCGACGCTCTCAAGGCTGCCCGTGCGATGGTGCGCAAGGCCGCCATGGAAACGCAGGTAGGCTTTCTGCCCCGCTACACGTTGATGCGGCACTGGATCGAGACCGGCGAGTTCACGCCACGTACCCTGCTCATCGCCGACAGGATCCACATGACCGATGCCAGCTACCATTGCCTGGCCAGACGGGTGGCGGACCTGCTGCCGGGACCTGACGCCGTTGCCGATGGCGGCATGGTGGCGGTCACCAACAACCGCGACGATAACAAGGCCAATGGCGCCATCGTCGCACATTGATGTCGCTGGGGCATCGGGACCACTGCTCGATGAGGAGCATGCAACTGGCATGACGGACTGACGTCGTCCGAGGCATTCAGGCTACCTTGCCTTGCGCCCTCAGGAACGAGCCAAGCTGCGATCGTGCCGGCGTAGTCGAGCCGCATGAGCAGGCAGCCCAGATGGCGGGCACCGCGCGCTGGGCATGAGAAGTACGACGGCAGACGCCTGTTCTGGTCAGCGATGCGGCAGCACGGGGCAGTCCTGCCGCCCGGTCGGCGGGTGCGACCAGCGGAAGGCCTTGATCCGGCTGCCGTCTGGCAGGTCGATCGGCTCCATGCGCCTTACCACCAGGTCGGCCACGGAGTCGTCGATCATCGGCTGGTTGCGCCAGCGGAACGTGGGCGTGACCAGGAGGCCGGTCGGGAAGCAGTCGATGATCTTGTCGACGGCATCGGGCGTCGCGACCACCGGGCGTTCCGTCCGGATGTCGAGCGTGAATTCCTCCTTGCCGCGGCCCTGGGTGCGGACCTCCCCCATCCGGCTCCGGCTGATCAGGATGTCGTAACGTCCGAGGAAGTAGAGCGAGTCGAGCTCGTTGCTGGTGAGCACGACATCGGCCTTCTCCAGGTCCGGGCGCAGGATCGGCAGGACCTCGGCCCAGCGCGGCGCCGGCTGTGCTGGCGGCACGGTGATGTCGGCCAGCAGGGTGACCGTGCGCACGAAGGCTGCATTCGCGCCGACCACCCAGAGCACCGCAAGCACCAGGAAGATGGTGGCAGCCGTGCCTGCGCTGCGGCCGGGCGCCAGACGGGCGAACGCGATGCCGGCATGGGCGCGGGTGAACGAGACGACCCGCCGGATCAGGGCCGCCAGCGCGATCCCCCAGATGATGTAAAGAAACGGCAGTACGTAAAAGACGTACCGCATGCTCTTGTTGCCGGCAAAGCTGTGCAGCGCGATGCCCAGGCCGAACAGCACGGCGGCGAAGAACGTAGGCCGGGGTGCCGCGACCAGCGCCACAGCGAGCAGGACCGGCAGGAGCGTCCAGAGCGTCGGATAGAACAGCAGGAACCAGGTATGGTAGTAGACGACGTTGCCGGCGTTCTCCGCCGACCATTGCGGCGTCGCCCGGTACATGCGGAGTGCCACGTCGAGCTTGCCGGTGGCCTGCGCCACGACCAGCGCCAGCACGAGGAGCAGCAGGCCCGCGACGATCAGGCCGATCTTGCGGCCGGCCGGCACGTCCTTGCGCAGGAACCAGGGTCCGAACAGGTAGAGCACCGCCCAAAGGCCGAGGCCGGCCACGCCGATCAGCGTGGTGACCTGGAAGAAGGTCGCGATCGCGAGGGACAGGATCGCGACGAGCCCCAGGACGATCCGCGCGTTGCGGGTATGGTCTCCGGCAACGGCCGCGTAGACCGCGAAGCAGCCGACCAGGAAGGCCAGACCGTGGATGCCGTAGAAGCGCGCGAACTGGGCGATGTCGACAGTGAACGGAGCCACGGCGAACAGAAGGGCCGCGAGCACGCCCGCCACATTGCCCACCTCGCGCCGCACCCAGACGAACAGGAGGGGCACCATCAGCGCGACCGAGATCAAGGATGGCAGCCGGGCCACCCAGCGGTCCTCGCCGAACATCCCGAACAGCTGCGCGATCGTCCAGGTGAAGGGACCACCGCGCCGGTACACGCCCTCCGCGATCACGAAGTCCCCGGTCTGCAGGTACCCGCGCGCGGCCAGGATATGGTAGAGCTCGTCGAAGTCCGGCGCCTTGTTCAGGTTGATCGCATAAAGGGCGGCGGCACCGACGAACAGGAGGAAGGGCAGCAAGGGCCCCTGGCGCAGCGAGTTCATGGCTGACGCTCTCCCAGCAGCTCACGCATCAATCCGATCAAGCGTGCCGCCTCCTTGTCCCAGTTGAAGGTGGAAAGAACCGCCGCCCTGCCCCGCTCGCCCATGGCACGCGCCTCGTCGGGGTGGGCCGCCAGCCAGCGGACAGCGTCCTGCACGGCTTCCAGCGAGTTGGGATCGACGCAGAGGCCGACCCGGTGGCCCTCGATCAGCGACTTCCAGACCGGGAAGTCGGAGGCCAGGATCGGCAGGCCGGCCGCCATGTACTCGAAGAACTTGGTCAGTTCCTTTTCGCGGTAATGGCTGGTCTCGGGCATTACTGCCAGGCCGCAGGTCCAGGGCTCGCGATAGGCCTGCAGGATCCGCGAGAACGGCAGCTTCTCGCCGATGCCGACGATCTCGAGACGACTGGCACCGCTGCCGGCGCGCTCCTGCATCTTCCTGGCAAGATCGACCGGGGTGACGCCCACGGCCTGGACGAACGCGTCGTCCATCGTGCGCGCCAAGTCGGCATAGGTCAGCGCGCCCCGCTCCATGTTGAGGCCACCGGTGTAGAGGAGCCTGGGCGTGGCGGGAGGCTCGCTCGGCCGCTCGGCCAGCACGGCCAGCACGGCCGCGAACTGCTCGAGCCTCGGGTAGTTCAGCACCGGAACAGCTTCGGGGAAGCGGCGGGCGTAGTAGCGCTCGGCGATGACGGTGCGAAAGGCCCGGCGGGTCAGGCGCTCGACGCCGTAATAGCCCCAGGCGGCGACCTTCTTGGACACGGCGCCGGGGAGATAGGGCGTCTTGTCGAGGATCGAGGTGTAGTAGTCCTCGTGGACGTCGAACACGACCGGCTTGCCGGCGGCGCGCAGGCGCAGGGCCGGCAGGATCAGCTCGGGATCGTGGAACTGGTAGACGTCGGCGTCTTCGGCCAGGCCGCGGGCGATCACCGCCCGGGTGGTCTTGAGGAAGCGCTCCTTGCGGCCGCGGGGCAGTGGCACGGTCAGGATCTTCACGCCCTTGGCGACACGATCTGTGCCAGCGTCGGGCACGACCAGGCTGATGTCGAAGCCGGCCTCGGCCAGCGACACGCATTCCTTCTCGAAGATGCGGTTGTCGAAGGCATGGTGCACCGAGGTCAGGTGCACGATCCTCGGCTTCCGTCCGGAGGCGGCGACCGCCATGCTCACGTCCTGCCGCAGGAAAGCGACCGGTCGGGGCAACCGGACGGCCCGGCCGGGGCGGGCACGGGACTGGCTGGATAGGCGATCATGAAGTGCCCGCTGCAGGTCGTGGAATGACGGCGCCGGAAAATGCCAGGAGGATCAGCTACGGCGCAAGGCAGCCGGGCATACCAGGAGTCACCAGGCGAGGATACGGGGCCCGAGCGCACGGCCGATCAGCGTCGTGATCACGAGCGCCGGCAGGTAGGCGGTGACCAGATAGAGCGGATCGTCGTTCGGGCAGTGAAGGGCGTAGGCCGCGGCCGACAGCGTTCCTGCGAGGAGGCCGACCATGAGCCCGGTGCGCGGCAGGTCGGTCGGCGCCTGCATCCGTGCTGCATGGCCCAGCAGGACGAAACCGGGCAGGGCGAACAGCGGGACCATCACGAGGCACCACAGCGTCTCGTTGCGCCAAAGCGGCGGGGCAGGTCCGCTCAGCAGCTGGTAGGCTGCCGCCGCGAGAAGAACCGCCACGGCCGCCAGCGGCAGACAGAGACGCCGGCCGACCGGAGCGCCTGGCCGCAACATGCGCAGGAGCGATGGCAGCGTCAGCAGGCCCAGGCCCAGCGCGAAGGCAAGCTTGCCCAGCACCGGCAGGCTCGCCAGCACGCCCATCGGCCGCAAGCCCAGGACCAGGGCCGTGAGCAGCAGGGCCGTGGCAAAGCCGATCAGAACCGCGGACGGCAGGGACCAGCTGCTCGGGCGATGGACCTCGCGGTCGGCGACCAGCAGGTCGATGAGTTCCGGCGTGTTCATCCGCGGCCTCCATCCCGCTTCACCAGCAGGGCCAGCCGCTTCAGCCCCCGATGCACCCCGACCTTGATGGCCGAGACCGACATGCCGGAGCGAAGGGCGGCGTCCTGGACGGACAGGCCTTCCAGCCGGGTGAGCTCGATCGGCACGCGCATCTGGCGCGGCAGGGTCGCCATCAGCTTGGCGATGTCGCCGGGCGCGGCGGCCTCCTCGGTGTCGGTGTCGGCCGGCAGCTCCATCGCAGCGTCCAGCTCGATCTGCACGCCTTCCACCCGGCGGCGCCGCACCCGGTCGATCAACCGGTAGCGTGCGATCGCGAACAGCCACGGTCCAGCCGGCGCGGCCCGGTCGTAGGTGTGACGCTTGGCGTGGATGGAAAGCAGGGTTTCCTGCACGATGTCTTCCAGCTCGTTGATGAGCCCCGGCGGGAGGCGGCGCCGCAGGAAGGCGCGCAGCCGCCGGGCGGCCTCCTCCAAGAACGCCCGATAGGCCGCCTGGTCGCCATCGAGCGCGCTGCGCAACAGGATGTCGAGCCGGTCGGCCTGATCGGTCCGTTCCATGTCTCCCTGTTCCTACGTACCGGACGCGCGGCAGGTTACAGCCAAGCCGGATGGGCAACCAGCCGGGCGGCGCTACCGGACCTGGCAGGCCTCGTCGAAGCTCAGGCGCGGGTTGCGCTGCCGTTGTTCCGCCGGATCGCCGAAGCCGAGATTGCACAAGAAGATCGTCGACCAGCGTCCGTCCGGGAAGAAGGCGGCGTCGACCTTCGCCTTGTCGAAACCCGCCATCGGACCGCAGCCCAGCCCCTTGGCCCTGGCGGCCAGCATGAAGTAGGCGGCCTGGAGCGTCGCGTTCATGGCCCCCGCCGCATCCGCCTTGGACTGGTCACCGGTGAACCAGGAGCGGGCGTCCGAATGCGGCCAAAGGCGCGGCAGGAGCTCGTAGAAGTGGCGGTCGAAGGCGAAGATGGCGCAGACCGGTGCCGCCATGACCTTGGGGCGGTTGCCCGAAGACAGGGCCGGCTCCAATAGGGCCTTCGCTTCCGAGGAGCGGACGAACACGATCCGCAGCGGCTGGTTGTTCGCCGAGGTCGGGCCCATCTTGGCGAGATCCCAGACCTCCTCGAGCAGGCTGTCCGGCACCTCCTGCGGCAGGAACTTCGTCTTGGTGGCCGCGACGCGGAAGATCCGGTCCAGCATGGCGTCATCGCTCATGGGCATCTCGCTCCAGGAATTGCAGTGAAGTCGCGGCGGCGCTCACTCCGCCTGGGCCGCGGCCACGCCGTCGTTGCCGGCCGGCTGGCCGGTCAGGATGACATGGCGGGTGAGCAGCCAGTTCAGCCCGTAGTTCAGGCTCATGCCGATGCTGTAGATGAGCAGGGTCACGTTCGCTGAAAGGCCGGCCAGCCAGCCGAGCGCGAAGGCGGCCAGCGTGATCGTCATGTTGCCCACGTCCCACCACAGGTTCAGGTCCTGACGACCGAACATGGAGAGTGTCTGGCCGATCGGGAAGATCACGAACTGGGCGAGATACATGATCGCCAGGATCTGCAGCTGGACGCCCGCCTCGCGCCAGGCCTCGCCGAACACGAGGGCGAACAGGAAAGGAGCCGGGATGGCCACGGCCGCCATGCCGAGCGTGCCGATCCAGGCGAGGTGGAAGGTAGTGGTCTTGAACAGGCGGAACATGGCGGCCCGGTCCTCACGGGCGAGCCTGGGGGCGGCGCCAAGATAGGCCTGGCCGATGCTCATGCCGAGCAGCCGCACCGGTGCCAGCACCACGCGCTGCGCCAGGCCGAACTGCCCGGCGACCACGGGGCCGAACAGCGTGGCCAGGAACACGGCCGGCAGCATCTTGGCCGAGGTGTTCAGCAGGAGCGAGGGGGTGAGCAGCAGGGGAAAGCGGCGGTGGCGGGACAGAGCAGCGCGGATCATCGGCCAGCGGGTGCCGCGCAGGACCCGGCGCTGCTCCGGCCCGAAGCTGCGCACGAAGTTCGCGACACCTGCCGCCTGGCCCAGCGCCTGGCCGATCACGAGGCCGGCGGCACCCTTGGCGAGCCAGCCATGGACCAGCTGCCAGACGACCTGGAAGCCGATCTGAGCAAACTTGCTCAAAGCCACCGCCTGGAAAGCCTGGTGGCGCACCGCCCAGAGATTGGTGGCGTTGTAGAGGGCCATCGCGGCCGTGCCGACGGGAACGGCCCAAAGCAGCGGCCGCAATGCTGGGACGTTCGCCTGCTCGGCGAGGTGGCCGCCACCGAAGAACACCGCCACCGCCACCAGCACGGTAGTCGATGCGCCGGCCACCATGGCGGCGAGGAAGGTGGCCGCGGCATCCTCGGGTGCTGCGTCGAGTGGAATGGCGGTCTCGTAGCGCAGATTGGTGATGGCGCCGGTGATCGAGACGATCGCCGTGAAGACCGCGAGGACGCCGAAGTCCTCGGGCGTGTAGAGGCGGGTCAGGATCGGTGTCACCGCGATCAGCAGCGCCTGGGCGGCCAGCGTGCCGAGGGTGACGATGAGCGCATTGCGGGCAAGCCCGCCTTTGCGGAAGCGGGCGGTCAGACGGGCGAGCACGTGAGCGGGTAGCCTCGGTCCTTGAGCGGCGGCGCCTTCTTGCCATGTCCGGGCCGGGCCCGCGACCCCGCGCACGCAAAAATAGAATGGGGCCGCGCCAGAACGGCGCGGCCCCCTGTGGCTCCCGACAGGGCGTCAGGCGATGCGGAATGCAACGGGCATATGGAGGTCCGTGCGGGACTGGGTGCCCAGCCGGTCCGAATCGAAGCTCCAGCCGGCCCAGCTGGAACCGCCATTGGCGCTGTACTCGCCGTAGCTGCTCGGTGGCACGTTGCGGTCGGTGAAGCCGTAGGCGGCACCGCGCTGGAAGGCACCGAACCAGTAGTTGCCGGACGTAGCGGAGAAGCGGACGAAGTAGGTCTTCCCCTTCACGAGCATGCGCGGCTGACTGAACGACTTGAACTGCCACGGCACCGGCACGTCGTAGCGCGTGCTGAGAACGACCTGCGACGCCGGAATGCGGACGTCCTCCATGATCGTCCCGCTGGACCCGTCGATCAGCTGGCAGATCAGGTCCGAGGGAGTGCCGCCATACTTGCGCACACGCGTCCAAAAGCCGTCGACGCTGCGCGTCTCGTCCAGGATCGGGAAGCGCTGCCGCGCCATGAACGAGCCGCCGACCTGCTTGTCCGCCGTGTCGGCCGAGTAGATCCAGCCCTGCCCGCAGGCCATGCCGTCGTCATAGATGACCTCGAAGATCGGGCAGCGATCCGGCCGGATGTACCAGCCGGAGCTGTTGGTATAGAGGTGGGCCATCATGTCGCCATGATACGGCCCCATCCGCCCCGTGCCGCCCAGCGGGATCGGCTGCTTGGTGTGCAGCATGTTGACGGAGATCTCGTTGTCGCCGCTCGCGTCGAGCTGCAGGAAGACGAGATGGTAGATCTGGCCCGCCGTCAGCACCGGTGCGGCCCCGGTGAACGGCACCTTCGGAAACTGGTCGATGTCCAGGAGACCGGTGATGCTCTCCGTCTTGGCGAGGACCGTGGAGCTGGGAAAGTTGTTGGCCGGGTTGTTGGTGCGCAGCTCGACCCGGATGGTGCCGCCGTTGCCGATGCTGTAGCCGACATGGCCGCCCGGCACGTCCTTCTTGTTCCACCAGCGCACATGGGTGATCGCGCCATTTCGCTCGGCGACGAAGCGGAAGGCAGCGGGCCGATTGTAGCCGAACCGGGTGTTGCCCACCGCCTCCGCGTGGACCGTGCACCCGAACAGGCGGCCCCGGTACGGCTTGTCGTCCTGGGCACTTGGCGGCGGCGGCTCCACCTCGACCATCACCGTGCCGACCGAGGTGGCGTTCTGCGGGTCCTGCATGGTGTAGGTGAAGAAGTCCCGGCCGACGAAGCCGGTGGCGGGCGTATAGACGATCTTGCCAGCCGAAATGACGGCCGTGCCGTTGGCGGGCGTGCCGACCTGCCCCGAGACGAGGCTGCGCGTGCCGCTTTCCGGGTCGAGATCGTTGGCGAGCACGTCGATGGTGACGGCCGTGTTGCGTGAGGTGCTGGCCTGGTTGGGCAGCGCCACCGGCGCCTGATTGGCAGTGCCGAACACGTCCTCGCCGCCAAGGCCATAGAACGCCATCGGACGGCGCTGGTTGAGCTCCTCGGCCACCAGCCAGTTGTCCGGCAGGGCGCTGGCGCGGATACGCACCTCGTCGATCGCGCCGTCCCAGGCGCTGCTCGCGTCCTGCGAGGCCCGGCCGATGCGCAGGGGACCGTTGCTGAAGCTCGTGGTGCCCGCCCGATCGGGCGAGGCATAGGTCGAGCTGGTGGCAACCCCGTCGATCCAGATCCGGGGGCTGCCGCCCTTCTGCCAGACGACCGCCAGCTGCTGCGCCACGGTAGCCTGCACGTCGGAGGCACTCTCCACCCGGTTGCGCCCGTCGGTAAGCTGGTGCTCGACCAGGATCACGTTGGTGCCGTCGCCGGAGTAGCCCGCCTTGTCGTAGCGCAGGCAAAAGCCCATGGCGTCGTCGCGGCCGCTGATCGGGCCCACCGACAGGATGCCGCGATCGGTCCCGATCTGGTCGGCCTTTACCCTGGCCTGGATGGAATAGGCGGACAGGCCGTCCAGGAAGGTCGGCAGCGCCAGTGTCAGCTCGCTGGACGTGCCGTTGAAGTTGCCGGCGTCGCCGATCAGCGCGGCGCTGCCGATCGACGCGGCAGTCAGGTTGCGGCCGCGCCCGGTGCGGTCGCTGGTGCTGGGCAGGTGGTAGACCGCCAGATAGTCCTTCCAGACTCCTGCCACGTTCTCTTCCGAGATCGTTAGGCCCGGCTTCCCGTAATACAGGAAGACGGTCGTATCCGCGGTGGAGCCAATTGTGGGAATGCGTACCCAGGCACGCAGGGTCCCGGATGAGGCGACATAGCTTTCGGTCTCATGGTCCAGCCGCGTGCCGGTACCCGTCTCGAAGCGCAGGTCCAGTCCGACCAGGCTTTCCAGCCGGCCACCCGACTGGGCCTTGGGCTTCAGCCAGTTGCCGCTCAACTCCACCAGCATCGGGAAGTCGGTGAGCGATCCGCCGGTGAGCGAGGTCCGCGGGATCACAATGCGGCGGCGGTAGCGGTAGCCATTGGCATAGGTCTGCGGCGCTGGATCTGCCTGGACCTGGATCGTAACAGTGCCGGCCGTTTCTGCGCCCTTCGCATCGGCGATCCGGTAGACGAAGCCGTCCGTGCCGAGGAAGCTGGTGGCCGGGGTGTAGACGATCCGCTGCTGGGCATCGACGGCGACCTTGCCGTTCGGCGGCATCGTCACGGAGACGAGCCTGATCGCGTCGCCGTTGGGGTCGCTGTCGTTGGCCAGCACCGGGATCGTCACGGCCGTGTTGACATAGGTGGTCACACTGTCCGCCGCGGCGGTCGGGGCGGCGTTCGCCGCCTGGACCTGGACCGTCACGCGACCCGTTGCCGTGCCGCCGGCTCCGTCCGAGATCGTGTAGGTGAAGCTGTCGGTGCCGGCGAAACCCGCGGCCGGGGTATAGGTGACCTGGTTCAGCCCATCGATCGAGACGGCGCCGTTGGCTGGCATGGACAGGCCGGTCAGCTGCAGGGGGTCACCGTTGCCGTCCATGTCGTTCGCGAGGATGGCGATCAGCACGGGCTGCCCGGGTGTCGTCGAAGCCACGTCGTCCCTGGCCAGTGGCGGCAGGTTGGTTCCTGCGACGATGACCGTCACGACGGCGGAGTCGGACCCTCCCTGCCCATCGGACACGCTGTAGGCGAAGCTGTCGGTTCCGACGAAGCCAGGCTCGGGCTGATAGGTGACCGACATGTTCGGGTGCGCGGTGATGCTGCCATGCTCGGGCATGGACACGCTGGCGAGCTGCAGCACGTTCCCGTCGGGGTCATTGTCGTTACCGAGGACAGCGACGTTGACCATGGCGCCCGGCGAGGTCGCGACGACGTCGTCGTTGGCGACCGGCTGCCGGTTGGTGGCGCTGACGGTGATCGTGATGATGGCCTGCGCCGTCTCCCCGGTCGCGTCGCCGACCGTGTAGCTGAACTGGTCGACGCCGGAGAACCCGCCCTGGGGAGTGTAGACGAGCGTGTTCGGCTCGAGCCCAAGGGCCACGCTGCCACTGGCAGGCGACGAGAATCCGGCCAGGACGAGGTTCTGGCCTTCGTCGTTGGCGAACGGCGAGATCGTAAGGGGCTGACCGGGCAGGGTCGCCAGATTGTCGGGACGGGCGGTCGGCATGACGGGCAGCTCCAGACAGGTAGGGTTCATGGCCCATCGTTAGGACCACAGTCTGAACTGCCTCTACTCCTATGATAGGAGTATAGTCTCCGTCAAATGGAAAACGTCTTCCCCTCTGCCGCTGCGTCCCCCCGGTCGACCGGCCTCAGTTCAGCAGGTGGGACAGCCGCGGATCGCGATAGTCGTCCACGGCGATCGAGGCGCCGAGCGCCAGGATCTCGTCCTCGGGCAGGACCGCCTTGATCCCGACAACGGTCAGGCCGGCCGCCACGGCGGAGCGAATCCCGGACCGGCTGTCCTCGAACGCGATCGACCGGTCCGCGCTACCGCCCAGCAGGTCGAGACCGGTCAGGTACGGCAGCGGATGGGGCTTGGCGTCGGCAAGCTCGTCCGCGCTGACGATGCTCTCGAACCAGTGAAGCAGGCCGGCTGCGGCCAGCACCTTCTCGGCATTGGCCACCGGCGCATTGGTCACCACCGCACGTCGCAGGCCCTGACGATGCGCCTCTTCCAGGAACGGCACCACGCCGGGCAGCGGCGACAGCTCGCCCAGCATGTCCCGGTAGAGCCTTTCCTTGTCCGCCATGTGGCGCAGGCGCTCCTCCGGATCGAGATGCGGCAGGAACTCGGCGGCGATGGCCTCGGAGGCGCCACCGAGGATGCGGCTCTCGTAGATCTGTTCGTTGAACGGGATGCCCAGCTCCCCGAACAGGATCTCGAACGCCTTGAAATGCTGTTCTTCAGTATCGACCAAGGTACCATCCATGTCGAACAGGAGTACGCGCGTCATCGGTCCTCACGGCTGCCAGATGAATTGGAGATGGGGGCTGCAACTGGTGCGTAGCAGGTCTGTAAGCGCAATGCGGCCTTGCGCCCATGGAAGCACGACGCTCCTTGGCAGCGCTGCTGGCACCAGTTGCCATTTCCGGAACCTTCGTCGAGACTGTACGCAACAGCCCGCTGGGCATAACGATCATCATCGGATCAGGCGATGCGACCGGTCTTCCGCCTTTCATGGATCATGTCGGCCGGCCTCCTCGCCGCCTGCACCGCCGCGGCACCCGCCGACGGTCCACCGGTCGTGGTCAACGAGCTGGCTTCGGAGACCACCACCGCCTCGGGCCAGCCGATTCGCCTGCCGCAGGGCGATGCGCG
The DNA here is from genome assembly GCF_036263595.1 of Geminicoccus sp. Taxonomy (NCBI): domain Bacteria; kingdom Pseudomonadati; phylum Pseudomonadota; class Alphaproteobacteria; order Geminicoccales; family Geminicoccaceae; genus Geminicoccus; species Geminicoccus sp. Next base: position 14,393 of record NZ_DATAGQ010000072.1, read on the forward strand.
GATCCTGCTGTCCGAATACATGATCGCCCCCGGTGCAAAGCTGCCGGTGCACAAGCACCCGTTCACGCGCCTTGCCTATGTGCAGGCCGGCACGCTGTCGGTCACCAACACCGACACCGGCCAGACGGTCGTCTACACGCCCGGCGACCTGGTCGTGGAAGCGGTCGACCAGTGGCATTTCGGCGAGAATGTCGGCACGACACCCGTCGAGCTGCTCGTGCTGGACGAGCTGGTCGGGGACGGACCCGCGACGGTCCTGAAGAAATAGGCCAGGCCCCTCAGGCCGCGATTGCGCGCAGGCCCTTCAGGCCGCGCAGTTTCAGGGCCAGCATGGTGATGTCGTCGGCCTGGGCGGCGCCGTCGGTGAAAGCGTCCAGCCCTGCCTGCACGTCCTCGACCACGACGCGCGGCTCGGTCGCGTCCAGCTTGGCCAGGGCCACCTCCAGTCCTTCCGTGTCGAAGAACTGGGCCTGCCGGTCGGCGGCCTCGGTCACGCCGTCGGTGAACAGGAACAGGAGGTCCCCCTCCCGCAGATCGATGGTGAGTTCGTCGAAGCCGACCTGATCGGACACGCCTAGGGCCGGGCCCAGGAAGGCCTCGATCGCATCGAGCGTGCCATCGCGCCGACGGATGAAGGGCGCGTTGTGCCCGGCATTCGCGAGCTTCATCTGGCCGGTGCGCGTGTCCAGGACGGCGACCAGGGCGGTCGCGAACATCATCTGGGGGTTGTCGGACGCGAGCACGTCGTTGGCAAAGCGCATGGCTTCGGCCGGCCCGGAACCCTGCAGGCAGGCGGCCTTGATCAGGCTGCGCGCGATCGCGATGAACATGGCGGCGGCGACACCCTTGCCCGAGGCATCGCCGATCGCCACCGCGATCCGGTCCTCGTCGATCAGGAAGAAGTCGTAGAAGTCGCCACCCACCTCCTCGGCCGGGCGCATCGCGGCGTAGACATCGAAATCGGTGCGGCCTGGGAAGGCAGGGAAGCTGGCCGGCAGGGTCGAGAGCTGCAGGGCGCGGGCGATCGACAGTTCCTGGCGCAGGTGCACCAGTTCCTCGCGCTCGCGCACCGCCTCCTTCAGCCGCTCGAGGTCACGCGTGCGCTCGGCCAGCAGCGCCGACAGCTCGTGATACTGGGCGACCACCCGCGCGGTCATGCGGTCGAATGCTACCGCAAGCGGCGTGGTGCCATCCGCATCGGCATCGGCCGCGCCGCTCTTCGCCTCGATCTCGGCCAGATCGCGCGCAAGCTCGCCTCGTGCCTGCGTGTCCAGCGTCGCCGCCAGCTCCTGCATCTTCTCGCGGATGAGCGCCTCCGAGCGCCGGCGGGCGCGGGAATGGCGAAAGCGCATGCGCTCCAGCGAGATCGCCCCTTCGCGCAGGACAACGACCGCCCTCGCGATGCCGCCGATCTCGTCGTTGCGCCTGGGCTGATCTGGCGAGAGGAGAAGATTGCCCCGCGCGATCGCCTGGACCACGACCGCCAGCTCTTCCAGCGGCACCAGGCTGTGGCGCAGCCAGCCATAGACCATGCCGATCACGACCAGCACAACCAGCGTGCAGCCCACCACGGTGATGCTGGTGACCAGCCAGCGCCGTTCGCGCTCCGCCGTCGCGTCACGCAGCGCGATCAGGAAGCCCGCCGGCGTGTCCGACATGTCGAAGATCTGTACGCTGCGCGCCTTGTGGACCCGCCCGTCCGGGTCCTCGATCACCGGGTCGATGTCCCCTGTGCTGTAGGCACCCTGCAGGCTCGACCACGGGCGCTCGTCCGTGGCGGCCACCAAGGCGTTGTCCGCCGTCATCAGATAGGCGCTGCCGCCATAAGTATCGGTGAAGGCAACTAGTGTCGGGCCGAGCGGGCGGCTCATCGCGAGATGGCCCCCGTCCAGGGACATCACGACCGTGGGCGTGAGCTGGCCGCCATCCTGCGGCTGCAGGCCCACCCACATGCCCTCGCCGGCCCTGGCCGACGGTGCCAAGCGGCGGACGTCGACCATGGCCCTATCCTCGGCCTGGCCGTGGCTGGTCCAGAGCAGCTGGCCGTCCGAGCCGATGAGGTCGACCCGGCTGAACAGATGGTCCGGACCGGCCGCCTCGATCTGCTCGTCCAGCCGCTTTGCCGCCGCCAGCCGGTCGCCCATCGCCAGAGCCTGGCTGAAGACGGGATCGTCCGCGAACCCGCGCAGGACCTGAACCAGGGGAGCTGCCTCCGCGCGGACAGTGACCTCCCAGACCTTGAGCTGCGCGGTGCGCTCGGTCCGGTTCGCGTCCCGCCCCACCCCGTCCGCGATGATGCTGGCGGCGGTCGCGACCAGCCCGGTGATCGCGGCGATCACCAGGAGGAGCACCAGGACGAGGCGGACGCGTAGAAGCATGGGTCAGACCGTCTCCGCGTAGCGGAGCAGCGAAAGGGGCGGGTAGAACTTCAGCCGGTTCGCCGTGTGCACGTTCACGATCAGGGAGAAGCGGGCCAGCGGTTCCACCGGGATCGAGGCGGGATCGGCGCCGTTCAGGATCTGCTCGGCCTTGAAGCCGGTGAACTGGCCCACGGCGTAGTAGCGGCTGACCAGGCCGAACAAGGCATGGGCCTGCAGGATGTAGGGCTCGGTCGACGTGAAGCTCGGCAGGCCCACGGCCATCGCGGTCTCCGTGAGCGGGATCTTGTTGCCGTTCAGGAAGGTGTCGGGCGCGATGTAGAGCCACTGGGCCCCGGCTTCGGCGATCTCCCGGACCTTGCCGGGCAGGGCGGAGGCCAAGGGCTTGCCATCGTCGCCGAGCGGGACGGGACGGTCGATCAGCTGGAAGCCCAGCTTCGTCGCCTGCTGGTGCAAGAGCTGCATGACCGCCAGCGAGTTGCCCTCGATCGGGCTGTAGGTGACCCCCATCGAGCGGAACGGGCGGTAGGCGGCCAGCGTGGCGAGCTGCTGGTCGACACCGGTGATGTAGAGCGTGCCGGTGGCCCGCCGTCCGGGCTGCTCCAGCGACGGAACGATCTTGTTCCAGACCGGCTCGGTCACGATGTTGAAGACGGCCGGCACCTCGTCGGCCAGATGCACCTTCGGGTCCACGGCATCATAGGGGCCAAGCGCGGTCAGCGCCGTGGTCGTTCCCCAGAGATAGACGAGGTCCGGCTTCGTCGCCTTGGCCTCGGCCACATGCTGCCTCACCGTGGCTGCACTCTGCGCGGCATCGCGGATGATCAGCTCCACCGGGATCTGCCGCTCGGTGAAGTAGTCGGCAAAGCCCTGGCAGGCATCTTCCCACCCGCGCCAGCTGATCATCATGATCCTGTGGGTCTTTGCCTGGGCCCTGGCCGTGCCGACCAACAGGCTTCCCATGGTGCCGGCGAGGAGGCTGCGGCGGGCGAGCGCGGTCATGGCAATGGCTCCCGTTCCTTGGGCACCAGGGCTCGGCCAGGCGAAAGAAAGGCGAACAGGGCCAGCAGGATCGCGGCTGCCCCGGGAATGAAGCCCAGCCAGATCGCCGCGGTCTGTGGTCCCGCGCCGGCGACCAGCGACGCGGCGATCATGGGCCCGGCCATGCTGCCGAACCGCTCGCCGCTGCGCAGAAAGCCCAAGAGCAAGGCCGACCTGGCACTGCGGTCCGGACCATCGCACAAGGCCGGCACTGCCGCCAGCATGGGCGCGCTGCCGATGCCGTGCCCGAGGCCCAGCGCCGCCACCGCCACGAGCATGCCGATCTCGAGCCCCAGCACTGGCAGGAGGAGGGCGCCGACGCTGGCAGCCAGCCCCATCAGTACCATCGGCAGGAGGTAGAGATGCCGGCGATCGGCCAGCCAGGCGCCGGCATGGATCGCGACCAGCATGCCGATCGAATACATCATGATGGTCCGGCCCACCGCGGGCAGCGTGACGCCGGCCTCGGTCAGGTAGAGTGGGGCCAGGTAGTAGACGAGGCCGTTCAGCCCGATCTTGGCCGGGATGGCCGCCAGCAGGACGATGGCCAGGAACCGGGGAGAATGAAGCGCCAGGGACCAGCTGTTCTGGCGACGCACGGCAGGCCTGGCAGCAGCCTCTGGATCGCCGGACGTGCGGGCCGGGAGCACGGCACCGGCCAGGCCCGCGGCCAGGGCAGCCAGACCTGCGGCCGCCAGGAAGGTGTTGGTGAAGCCGACCCGGTCGGCCAGGACGGCTCCGATCGCCATGCCGCAGATCGTGCCGCTGACCACCGCCAGGACGAACACCGCCAGACTGCCGGCCTTCCTGCCGCTGGCTGCGACCCGGACCAGGTGATGCTGGCAGGCGATCGTGACCAGTGCATAGCCGATCGCGGTGACGATGCGCCCGACGATGAGCATGCCCAGGCTGTCGGCTAGGCCGCACAGCACGTGACCGGCCACGGCCGGCACGGCACCCGCCAGGAAGACCGAGCGGCTGCCGTGCCGGCCCACCCACCAGCCACCGAAGGGCGTCGCGATCGCGACCGCGGCGACAAAGGCGGACAGCGGCAGGCCGATGGCGATGGCCGGATCGAGCCAGGAGAGCGGGGTGTAGAGCGACTTCGCGTAGAGCGGCATGAACGAGGTCGGCAGCTGCTCGGCGAAGACGAAGATGAACAGGGGCGTTCGCGCCACCACGGCGCCGGGCAAGGCGGTGATCCGGCCGAGGTCGCCGGGTGCGAACGACAGGCCGGCCCGCAAGGCCTCCAGCTCACGGCTGATCCGCTCGCCTGCGACCCTGCCTTCCCGGGCGATCTCCTCGGCCTTCCACAGGAGCCGGGCATAGGCCTCGTTCACGGTACGCACCGCGAGATTGACCGCACCCAGCAGCTGGCGGCTCTCGTCGGCGCCGACGACCGCGACCGTGCGGGTCCAGCTGCCGGCGGCAAGATCGCGCGTGGCCCGGGTGAGCAACTCCATCGGGCCGATGATCGAGCGGGCCATCAGGAAAACCAGGATCTCGTAGGTGGCCAGCACCGACACCAGCAAGACGATCCACACGTCCCAGCGCACGTCGGCAATCTCGGCTTCGTAGGTCCGGCCCGACGACCCGACATGCAGGACCAGGGGCACATCCGCCTTCACCACGATCGGCCAGGTGGTGTCGCGGATCTCGCCCAGCGTCGTGCTCGTGGAGCGCGACGCCTTGTCGTCACCGGTGCCGTCGTCGACCGTGACCATCCTGGGGTCTGGCCGGAAGACCCGGTCCTGCGCCAGGAGGCTCTCGAAAGCGGCCAGCTCGGGTCCGACGCCGTGCAGGAGCCTGCCCTGGCCATCCACCAGCGCAATATAGCCGAGGCCCGGCAGCTGGCGCCGGAACTCTTCGAAGAACTCCGGCACGCCGACCAGCTGATCCGGCGGTACGCCCAGTGCCAGAGCACGCTCGATCGTCGCCCCGATCGAATTCGATACCGCCTCCGCTTCGCGGTCCATCAGCGGCAAGAGTTCGCGGTTGAACGCGTCCAGCGCCCGGTTCGCGACATAGAGCGTGGACAGGACGAGGATCGCCACGGCCAGGAGAACCAGGGCTGCCCCATGGCCGCCCACGCCCGATCGCTGCCGATCATCCGTGCGGGAAAGCTGTATCATGGCGCTTCAGCCTGCTCGATCCGTCGTTCGGCGCCGCCCAGCTTCTGAAGAGTCTGGCGGATGACGCCGGCTACCGGGTCGACAGCGGCCTCGCTGTGCGGACGCTTGCCGGCCTGTTCGATGCCGGCATCGCCGATGGCCGCCATCACCGAGGCGGTGCCGGCTGCGAGGCGCCGGCGGGTGCGGTGCATCACAAGGGCGGCGCCCAGCAGCAGCAGGAAGGCGGAAGGCACGCTGGCCTCGAGGATGGCCTGGCCCAGGATCACCTGGATCGCTTCCATCGTGTACTGGATGCCGTTCTCGCTGTAGCCCAGCGCGATCCCGCCGACCGGCTGGTCGAACAGGTTGGTCAAGGGCATCACGATCACCGGCTCGTCGACACGGACCGGGTGGCGGTCGTCGGTAGCGCGCTCGTTGGCCGCCTGCAGCCAGCTCGCCGGCACCGGCTGCTCGGCGGTCGTGGTACGATCGGTGCTGTAGAGCGGCCGCCCGTTCTCGTCGAAGACCACGATCCACTCGATCAGCCGGTCGATCGTACGGCGCCGGTCGATCAGTGGCTGGATCGAGCGCAGGGCGCTCAGCGGCAGGCCGATCCGCATGCCGTCCTGGATGGCCGAGGCGAGGTCGCTGGCCAGGAACTCGAAGCGAGCCTGCTCCTTCTCGCGGACCACCTTCTCGAACTTCAGGAGGTTCAGCGTGGCGGACAGGACGAGGCTGGCCAGCACGATCACGAACGCCGTGATGGTGACCCGGCCCACCAGGGAGGTCCCCGACAGCATCAGGCTCCTCCCTGCCTTCTGGGTTCAACGAACTGGTCCATGCTGCCTTGGTTCATCCCAGCCGGCCGCTCCGGCACCTCCATCCACGGGCGCCGACGGACATTGTGGGGAATCAGACCGGATGGACAGGTAAAATCATACTGGCTACCAGTTGCTGGCTTCAAGCAGCGGTTGGCCACAAGAGTTGGGTCATGTTCATCCAATGCCGCGCTTGTGGGCAGCGAGGGGCAGGAGTTGAGAATCCTCGTCTGTACCAAAGCAGATCTGCCGAGCCTGATCGCGCTCAACCGGCTGCTGCCCGCGTTGTCGGCCCACACCGTGGAGGTGGTGCTCACCGACAAGACAAGGCCGGCCGAGCGGACCCAGCCTGAACTTGGCGTGATCAAGTTCCTCGAGCGCGACCTTCCGTTCAGGGTCCTGTTCCCCCTGGTCGAGCGCTCTGTCCGAACCGGCGAGCGGCCGCGTCTCGGCACGTTCGCCGAGCTGTCCGCCCGGCACGCGGTGCCGGTCAGGAACGTCCGGTTCATCAACAGCGGCGACGGCTTCGCCCTGGCCTCCTCCTTCGCGCCCGACCTGGTGCTCTCGATCCGGTTCAGCCTGCTGTTCAAGCGGCCGATGCTGGACCTGCCGCGCTACGGCATCCTCAACCTCCATCCGGGCCCGTTGCCCGGCTATGGCGGGCTGTTTGCGATCTTCCGCCAGATGCTGGCCGGACAGCGCGAGATCACCATGACCCTGCACCAGGTGGACGAGGGCATCGACACCGGCCCGGTCATGACCACTACGCCCATGACGATCATGCCGGGGCGATCGATGCTCTGGCATGTGCTGCGCGCCTACCGCACGGGCGTGGACGCCCTGCTGGACGCGGTAGCGACACTGGATGGCGGGCGGAAGCTGGACGCCGTCCCGCAGGACCCCGGTCAGTTCCGCTATTTCCGCCTGCCCGAGCCGGAACTCTTCCAGGCGTTCGCCAGCGCTGGCCTGAAGCTCTACGACTACGACGAGTATGCCGACGACGTGCAGGCCATGTTCGATATCCCGCTTCCGTCCTGCGTTCACGCTTCCTAGCTACACATCACACCCATCTGGACGACGTCGCCTGCCGGGCGCATGGAGTCGGCAGGATGCCGGGCGGGATGGGGCCGGTCGGGACGGGCCGCCGATCAGCCCGATGGGCGAGCGGCAGGCGCAAACGGGATGTGCACATGGAACTGAGCAGCGCGCTCCAGGACGGCATCATGGTCGTCGCGGCCACGGGCGACCTCAACGCGACATCCTGCAACCAGGTCGAGACGGAGCTCACCGCCCAGGCGGATGCAGGACATCGCTGGATCGTGCTCGACTTGGGCGAGGTCCGCTACGTCTCGTCCGCCGGGCTGCGGGTCTTCCTGGTCAGCGCGCGCAAGCTCGCCAAGGCCGGCGCCTTCGTGCTCGCGAGGCCGACACCGTCGGTAGCCCAGATCCTCAAGATGACCGGTTTCGACCGGATCGTTCAGGTCGAGCCGTCGCTCGAAGCGGCGGTCGCGACCGCACGCGCGAAGAAGAACTGACGATCGGAACAGCAGAGATGACGACCAATCGCAGGATCGTGCTCGCCCGCCACCCGGACGGACCGGCCACCCTGGAGGACCTCCGGCTGGAGGAGGTGCCGGCCCGCCCGCCCGAGGAAGGCGAGGTGCTCTGCCGGACGATCTGGCTCTCGCTCGACCCGTACATGCGCGGGCGGATGAGCCGGGCCGCCTCCTATGCCGCCCATGTCGAGATCGGCCAGCCCATCCATGGCGAGGCGGTATGCGAGGTGGTGGAGAGCCGGCATCCCGGCTTTGCTCCCGGTGACATCGTGGCGGGCGCACAGGCGGCGTCCCAGGTGTTCGGCTGGCAATCCTACCCGACAGTCCAGGGCGACAAGCTGCGTAAGCTCAACCCCGCCATGGAGCGGTATTCCCACGCGCTGGGCGTCCTGGGCATGCCCGGCCTCACCGCCTATGCCGCCATCAAGGGCATCGGCCAGCCGAAGCCGGGCGAGACGGTGGTGATCGGTGCGGCGACAGGTGCCGTCGGCATGGTCGCGGCCCGCGTCGTCCGCTCGATGGGAGCACGTGCCGTCGGCATCGCGGGTGGACCGGAGAAATGCCGGGAGGCGGTGGAGCGGTTCGGCTACGAGGTCTGCCTCGACCGGCACGAGCCGGACCTGATCGGCCGGCTGAAGCAGGCCTGTCCGAATGGCGTGCAGGTCTATCTGGAGCTTACAGGTGGTCCGGTGACGGATGCTGTCTGGCCGCTCCTGACCACCCATGCGCGGATCCCTGTCGTGGGGCTGATCGCCGCCTACCAGAGCGGCAGCATCGCGGACGGCCCGGACCGGCTGCCGCTCCTGTTCCGCCAGATCCTGGTCAAGCGCCTTCATATCCAGGGCATGATCGTCTGGGACTGGGCGTTCATGGAAGACGACTTCCACCGCGAGGTCGGTGGCTGGCTGAAGGACGGCTCCCTTCAGTATCGGGAGGACGTCGTGGAGGGCCTGGAGAACGCGCCGGCCGCCTTCCTGGGCATGCTCGAAGGGAAGAACCACGGCAAGCTGCTGGTCAAGGTCGGCCAGGAGCCGGCGAGGGACACAACGGCCTAGTCAGCCAGGTACGTCGCCGTCCAGCAGGATCAGGTGCGGCTTCAGCACCTTCTCGACGGTATCCGTCGGCGAGCCGGCCTGCATCGATTGCACCAGGAACAGCGACGGCTCGGTGCCGATGGCCAGAATCGGCAGGTGCCAGACACCCCGGCCGTAAACGATCCCCTGGTCCGACCGAAGGTGGACGGCGACCAAGCGTTGCAGGTCCGGCTGGCCTCCCAGGTCGGGCGCCAGCAAGGCGATCCAGCCGCAAGCTGCCCTGATTGGCTGGATCAACTGCTCGCTGGCCGCATGCCGCTCGAGCAACTCGGCCCGGAACGGCAGCCGGCCCGGTGCCACCTCGAACAAGGCGATGTTCAGGGCGAGCCCGGGAGCATGGGCGAGGGTGCCGATGGAGTGGCGAAGGCCCCTGCCCTGGTTGACCGCCTCGGGTGGGGCTTGGCCTCGGCTCACGAGCCGGCAGAGCGGCGCCAGCCGGTTCGCCAGTCCAGATGGCGTGCCATGCTGCTCGACCCGGACCACGATCGGCGCCTGATCCGTCACAGGACCTTGATGACCTTGCCGCTAAGCCCACCTTCGACGCTCTTGGCGTAGGCACGCGCCACCCGTGCGCCCGGTACCGGCTCGTGGCCGGGGAAGAACGGACCGTAGGCGCCAAGGGACTCCTCAAGCAGGCTCGGGCTCACCACGTTAATGCGCAGGCCACGCGGCAGCTCGATGGCGGCGGCCATCACGAATGCGTCGATCGCCCCGTTGACCATCGAGGCGGAACTGCCGGCCCGGACCGGGTCGTGGGACAGCACGCCGCTGGTCAATGTGAACGATCCACCGTCCGAGATCGTCCGCATGCCCATGAGGACCAGATTCACCTGTCCCATCAGCTTGTCGTTCAGGCCGATCCGGTAGGCGGCATCGTCCATCTGGTCGAGCGGGGCGAACTTTACCTTTCCGGTGGTGGCGACGAGAGCGTCGAACCGGCCGATCTGGCCGAAACCCGCACGGATCGATTCCTGGTCGGTCATATCGATCCGTATGTCGCCGCTGCTGCGCCCGACCGCGACGATCTCGTGCCTGCTGCCGAGTTCGGCCACGACGGCCTGCCCGAGCGTACCGCTCGCACCTATCACGACGATGCGCATGCCCTGGTCTTCCCCTGCTGAAGGCGTTCTGCCCGGAAACCACGTTCTACCTAGCAGCTTCGCCTCAGCACGGGCCACCCGCCTCCGTGGCCGTTAGAACGTTAAGATTCTGCTTAGTTAAGAAGTTAAACCGGCCAAAAGCGCTTCATCGGCAATGAGTTAGAAGGGTTTTTTGTGAACGAAGTACCGAGTCTTGGTGAACGAAATACCGAGTGGCTTGATGAATGATGTACCGAGTCCCGGTGAACGAAGTACCGGGCCTTGCAGGTTAGCGCCACATGCCATGTGAATGATGTACCGACATTTGCAGGGGGCCAATTGATCGCAGGGAACGGTTGGCGGGCAGGCTGGCTCGGTACTTCGTCCACCTAGGCCCGCCCCGTACGTCGCCCTTGGCAGCCCGACGGCGTCAACACGCGCTGCGACCTGCCCACCCGCGCTATGGAGCGTGAACGATGTACCGAGGCGCGTACTCTTGTGGACGAAGTACCGAGTCTGAACGGGCGCAATGTGAATGATGTACCGACATACGGTACATCATTCACATTTCCTGCCATGCCTTGATCGGCATTCCACCTGAAGATCCGTGGACGAAGTACCGAATGCGGCTCAGAGCGTCGTGGACGAAGTACCGATGCGGGCGCTGCTGCGCGGTGAGAACACGACCAGAAGCCGCTCGTTGGACGCCCAGCGCCGGCCATCGAAGCCGTCCTCCTCGACGGCCTGACGATCGGCCGGATCGAAGTTGATCGCGATGTGGTAGTCGGGAAGATCGTCGTCCTCGACGATCTTGCGCAGCTGCGGCTTGAAGAAGCGCGCCTCCATCACCGAGCCGCACTTGTCGATCAGCTTCGGCAGGGAGATCACCCAGCGGGCCTGGGCACCGCAATGCTTGCGCGCCAGCTCGTACAGGCGCCGCTTGAGGCCCATGCTGATCTGGAAATATTGGGGGCTGATGGTCAGAACCCGGCGGTCCTTCACGATCGCGCGGAACATCCAGTCGTTCAGCGTGATCTCGCAGCCGGCCATCACCTTCTTGCCGCTGCGGGTCTTCCTTTCCAGGATCCGGAACGTCTCGATCCAGCCAAAACCCCGCCGCTCCTTCACGTCCTGGGACTCGATCGTAGTGACGATCGTCGTGGAGCGAAGCCGGTAGATCGCGTCCAGGAGCAACTCGTAACCGCGCTTGCCGGAGCCGCGGCCGGTGACCTGCAGCAGGTTGTAGGCGTTGAAGCGCACCGTCTTCTCGACCGGCATGCCCCGCTCGATCCGATCGTTGATGATGGAGGCCAGGTAGATCAGGACGTCCTTGTCCCAGATCGTGGCGATGCCGCGATCGCCGGGGCGGATTTCGACGCGTACCTTGCCGTCGTCGTAGATCATCGGCTTGGTGCGCGGCGTCTTCTGCAGGGAGAAGAACGGAAACTCCATCAACGCCCGGTCGTCCTTGAACGGCGCGTTGATGAGGCTGTCCAGGAACAGGTCGACCTGCTTCTCGGCCCGGTCGTTGTCGGTCACCACGGGCACCCGGCGGGCCTGTTCCGGCTCCGTAGCGCCTTTGCGTCGACCGCGCTGCTGGACCACCTGCTCCACGCCATCGTCCAGCGCCAGGGCCGGCCCGCCGGCCGATGCGGCACCGGCACCATCGTCGGGTGCGTGAGGGACCGTGTGGACGATGTACCGACTCGTCACCCGGCCCGGTCCTTCTCGTGGCGGCGACGATCGCGGATCTCGGCAGCATCGACCCGGTAACCCGCGCGGGCGAGCGCTTCCAGAACGAGCGCGCGCATGGTCGTGTCGTTCTCCGCCATCCGGGTGCGCAGCTGGCGCAGCACATCGGTGGGCAGAAGCACCGTCAGCTTGCGGTCTGCGCTGTCGGCGCGGTCTTGGTAGGGCATACGGAAGTCCATACCAACGTACTTACGGCAGTTCCTGCCCGCTGTCCAGGAACGACCCGATGCCATTGCCCTTCCAGGCCGGGTCACCTATCCCCGACGATCCATTCGCAAGCCTGGTGATGTCATGAGTGGCGGTGGCCGCCCGGTCCCTTTCTGGAAGCGCAAGAACCTCGACGAGATGACGCCCGCCGAGTGGGAGTCCTTGTGCGATGGCTGTGGCCTGTGCTGCCAGATCCGGGTCGAGGATGAGGATACCGGCGAACTGGCCCTGTCGGATGCGGCCTGCCGGCTGCTGGACCTGTGCACGAACCGCTGCAGCGACTACCCCAATCGTCACGCCCGCGTCCGCGATTGCGTCGCGATCACGCCCGACAATGTCTACGAGCTCACCTGGCTGCCGCACAGCTGCGGCTACCGTCTGGTCGCCCACGGATACGACCTTCCGGACTGGCATCACCTGGTCTGCGGCGACCCTCAGCGCGTGCACGAGGAGGGTCCTTCGATGCTTGGCGAGCTGGTCAGCGAGGACGAGGTGGAGTGGGAGGAAGGAACGGCGCCAACCAGTCTTGACCGTCGCCAAAACGGCACGGACACTCCGTGAACGTTGCGGAAGGTGGGGGGTGGCGATAGGCCACCATGGGTTCTTCCGCACGAACATTGGGAGCGGAGAGCGCAGCATGACCGACACCAGGAATACCATTGATGCGGCGAAGACATGGCGCCGGCGCGAACTCGCGAAGCTGGCCTTGGGCGCAGGAATTGCCGCCTCGGTGGGCCCCTGGATCAGCCGGCACGCGGCGGCGTCCGGCGTGGTCAAGGTCTACGCCTGGTCAGACTATATCTACCAGGACATGATCGAGAGCTTCACGAAGGAGACCGGACTCGACATCGAGCTGTCCAAGTATGGCAGCAATGACGAGGTCTTCAACAAGCTAAAGGCGTCAGGCGGCAAAGGTTTCGATCTGGTCATGCCGACCACGAACGAAGGCACGCAATGGTACGACGCCGGCGGGCTCCTGCAGCCGCTTGACGAGAGCAAGGTCAACATCGACGCCATCTATCCGTCGATCTACGAGCAATCGGTCGACCTTGGTGGAACCTATCGCGGCAAACGCTATATCCTGCCATTCAACTGGGGCACCGAAGGGATTACCTACGACAGTGAAGCCTTCAAGACTTCCTACGGCGAACTGTCGATGGGCGACCTCTGGCGACCGGAGATGGTCGGCAAGGCGACCGTCAGGCAGAAGTCGGCTCTGATCGCGATCGGCCGCACCCTTGATGCCGAAGGCAAGCTTCAGTCGAACGGCATGCTGGATGCCTACAAGGACGAGGAAACGTCGCGCAAGATCTTCGAGCAGATCCTGCCCATTGCGATCGAATGGAAGAAGAACGTCAAGAAATTCTGGAACAGCGCCGACGACACCTACAACGCGTTCAACCAGGACGGCTGCGTGATCGGGCTGACCTGGGACGGCCCCGGCATCAAGCTGGGCCAGACCACGAACGGTCGGATCAAGTACCTGATGCCCAAGGAAGGCGGCTTCGCCTGGCTGGACGGCATGTCCATCCCCACGGGGGCCGAGAACGTCGAGGGCGCCTATGCCTTCATCAACCACATGTACAGGGCGGACATGGGAGCCTCCATGGCCAATCAGGCTGGCTACAACAGCGTGGTGGCAGAGGCCGTCAATCTGCTGAAACCGGAAGCCAAGACGGCGTTCGAAGCCGCTTATCCAGCCGGGGCGGTGGATAATCTCTGGTGGTGGCCGATCATTACTCCTTGGTTCAACCCGGTCCGCGCGGAGTATGTCGAGAAGTACACGGCCGCCTGACGGCGCCAACACCGTACTTGAAGCGGAGCGGACCGCTCGCATAATCCGTGGTCCGCTCTGTTGGCAGGTACGCGAATGTGGCCGTCCGAGACGGTGTGTGAGATCGCCGCAGGCAAATGCGCATGCGAATACTTCCACCGAGACCCTGAACGCTGGTATGCAGCGGCTTGGGTGCAGTGCAGCGGACAGCAGTTTCGCGCCGACACGCTTCTTGATCGGGACCAGCCTGCCGAGGCTCAGGTCAATGAACTCGAAGTGTGGCCGGCGGTTCCCGCATGCTGCGCATCTATCACGCCCGTCGGAAGTGCCATCGGGGCTACTCCCGTCGTCCGGACAAACCCTGACGTGATGTGACCGTGATATGGCCGACGATCAATACCGCTACCCGCCTCAAAGCCAGGCTGCGTATCGCCACATAGACTATGAGGGCGCCGAGGCGGACGGCCCGAACCTAGGCCAGCTCGCGGCGGTACTCTGGCGCCGCAAGACGATGATCCTGAGCGTCATCGTGCTCGGCACCGGCCTTGCCGGGCTTGCTGGCATCTCGATGACGAAGAAGTACACCGCGAAGGCGATGGTGGTCGTCCAGGGCCAGAGCGCCAACGTGGTCGACATGCAGCAGGTGGCGACCGGGCTTGAAGCCAATTCCACCACGGTCGAGACCCAGATCCGCGTCATTCAGTCCGCTCCGGTCGTCGACAAGGTGATGAACCGGCTCGGCCTGTTCGCCGATCTCGAGTTCAAGCCGACGATCGAGGAGGGAGAGGAAGGCCAGATGCTGGTCTTCACGCTCCCGGAGCCCTGGAGCGGCTATGTCGCCACGGCGACCTCGTTCCTGCCGGACAGCTGGCTGATCGCGACGGGAATTGCCAAGGAGCCGGTCGTCACCAGCGAGCTGGTGCAGATGGCGGCGCTCGACGCGACCATCCCTGTATCGGCTCTCGGCGCATCATCCGAGCCGGCTGCAGGGCCGGCTGTCGAAACGGCCGCCACGACCGCGGCGCCAGCCGCTGGCACGATCTCCTATGGCGACGTCGCCAGTACCACGCCGCCGCCCGCGCTCGGCGCGGGCATGAGCGCAGCGCCAGCCGACCCGAGCCTCGCCGCCGGAGGGCTGCCGCCCGGCATGCTGCCCCTTGGCATGGAACAGGCAGTGGAGATGGATCCGCTGAAGCAGGCGGCGCGCAACACGTTCCTGCGGAACCTGTCGGTCGCTCCGGAAGGCCGGTCGTTCGTGATCGGCTTGTCCTTCACCTCCGAAGACCCGGCGAAGGCGGCACGCATCGCGAACATGGTGGCGGACACCTATGTCCAAAGCCAGATCGATCAGAAGCGGCTGACCACGAGCCAAGCTGGCGATTGGCTGGGCCAGCGGGTCGAGGAACTCCGTGAGGAACTCGAGACCGTCGAAGCCAAGATCCAGCAGTACCAGATCGACAACAACCTGACGGCCGGTAACCGGACCGACCTCACCGACCTGCAGCTGACGGACATCAACCGGGAATTGCTCAGTGCGCAGGCCCAGCTGGCCGGCAAGGAAGCCCGTCTCGCCTTCGTGCGGGAACTCAGGGCGAAGAACCAGCCGCTCGACACTCTACCGGAAGTGCTGAGCTCTCCGCTCGTGCTCCAGCTGCGGGCACAGGAAAGCCAGCTCGAGCAGCAAGAAGGCGAACTGCGCGCGACCTTCGGCGCCAAGCATCCGCGCGTGCAGTTGATCGCGGCGGAGAAGGGGAAGCTGAACCGGAGCGTCGGCCAGGAGATCGAGCGCATCATCTCCAACATGGAGAACGAGGCGAAGGTCATGGCCGCCCAGATCGAGGTGATCAAGGAGAACCTCGGGCAGGTGCAGGGCAAGAGCGGCCAGGGCATGGTGGCGGAGGTCGGACTGCGCGAGCTCGAGCGTGAGGCTGCCTCCACCAAGCAGCTCTACGAGAGCTTCCTGCAGCGCTACAAGGAGACCCGCGAGCAGCAGCAGATCCTCGATTCCGACGCGAAGGTCATCTCGCCGGCCGCTCGGCCCGCCGTGCCATCGACCCCGGGCCTGCCGATCTTCCTGGCCGTCGGCTTTGTCGCCTCCTCGCTGGTCGGCAGCATGGGAGCGCTGCTCCTGGAGCGCATGGACAAGGGCCTGCGCTCGGCCGACGACGTCGAGCGTCACTTGGGCCTGCTTCGCATCGGCCTGATCCCGCAGACCAAGGAGATCACGGCCACCCGGCCCGCTTGGCGGTTCCTCAAGGACAAGCCTCTGTCCGTCTTCGCCGAATCGGTACGTGGTGTCAGCACCGCCATCCGCTTTGCTGACGTCGACAAACCGGCGCGCACGGTGCTGGTGACCTCCTCGGTGCCAGGCGAAGGCAAGAGCACGCTGGCGCAAAGCCTGGCGGTGGTCGCTGCCGCTGCGGATCACCGCGTGCTGCTGCTCGACCTGGACACCCGTCGCCCGGTGCAGGGGAAGACGTTCAACGTCGAGCCGGCCAACGGCATCGTGGAACTGCTCGGCGGTGAGGCTTCGTTCGATGACACGGTAGTCCGCCACGAGGCGTCGGGGGTCGACTTGGTCCTGGTCCGCAGGCGCCCGACCAACCCGGCCGCGCTGATGGAGAGCCGCAAGCTCAAGGCCTTCGTCGAGGCGGCGCTCCAGGACTACGACTATATCGTGATCGACACGCCGCCGGTCCTGGGGGTGAACGACGCGCTGCTGCTCTGCCCGTTGGTGGATGCGGTCGTGTTCGTGGCGCAGTGGTCGGAAACGAAGCACCAGCTGGCATTCAACGCAGTACAGGCGCTGCGTGGCGCGCGGGCCAAGCTGCTGGGAGTCGTGCTGACCAAGGTCGACGTCAAGAAGCACAAGCGTTACGGCTATGGAGACGCCGGCGAGTACTACGGTACCTACACCAAGTACTACTCCGAGTAAGCTGCCTAAGAAGGCATCTCACAACGCGCAAACGCCCGGTCCCTGGCCGGGCGTTTTCTTTTTGGGTCTGGTCGAGCCATTGAGCTTTCCCCTTCCCTTACCACCCCGCTCGCCGCTACCTATTCCCGACACCAGCCTACAATGCGGCGGAGACGTGGTAACATGAACGGCCAGAGCATTACGCTCGATCGTGTCGCCATGCGATTTGGAGCGTTCACGGCGGTCGACGGCATCTCCATGCGGATCGAGCCCGGCGAGTTCTTCAGCTTTCTCGGCCCGTCCGGCTGCGGCAAGACCACGATCCTGCGCATGATCAGCGGTTTCATGGAGCCCTCCGAAGGACGCGTGCTGATCGGCGACAAGGACATGGCCGGGATCGGCCCCAACCGCCGACCGACAGCGCTGATCTTCCAGAACCTCGCCCTGTTCCCGCTGATGAAGGTCTGGGAGAACGTGGCGTTCGGCATGGAGGTCCGCCGCGTCGACAAGGCCACCCGTCGCAAGAAGGCCGACGAACTGCTGGAGATGGTGGCGCTCGGCAACCAGGGTGACAAACTGGTATCAGAGCTCTCCGGCGGGCAAAAGCAGCGTGTCGCCATCGCGCGGGCACTGGCGGTGGAGCCGTCGGTGTTGCTTCTCGACGAGCCTCTTTCAGCCCTGGACCTGAAGCTTCGGCAGCATATGCGGGCCGAGCTGCGAGCGCTTCAGCGCCGCACGGGAGTCACCTTCGTCTACATCACCCACGACCAGGGTGAGGCGCTCACGATGTCGGACCGGATCGCCGTGATGAACACTGGCCGGATCGAGCAGATGGGCACGCCCAAGGAAATCTACGATCGGCCGCAGACGGCGTTCTGTGCGACCTTTGTCGGGGAAAACAACGCCTTTGCCGGGCAGGTCGTCGCCATGGATGGGGACATCGCTGCGGTCGACACGCCCATGGGGCGCCTGCTGGGCCGCCGGACGTCGTCGATGAAAGAGGGGGATGCCGCAATCCTGTTCGTTCGGCCGGAGCGGTGCCGGGTCATCCAGGGTGAAGCCGTCGACAACCGTGTCGACACGAAGGTGATCCGGCTGGATCTGGAGGGCGCCTATGCGAACATCGTGGCCGAAGGCCCTGGTCGGGAACTGTCGGTGCACCTGACCAACCAGGGTGACCTGAGCGCCACCGGTCCTGGTGGTCTGGTGACGATCGGCTTTGACAAGCACGCGGCGTTGATCCTGCCGCAAGGGCAGCTCGCCAGGAGCTGACGATCCGGCACGCCATCAGATGACGGCGTGCGAATCCAGTTCGCTGTTCTCTTCGTAGGTCGCACCCTGGTTGCGCAGCCACGCGCGGGCATGGTCGATGGCTGCCTGATTGACCTGCTCGCCGAAGATCACCATGCGCGTCGTCATCAGGATGATCTTCATGTCGAGCCAGGGCGACGCGTGGCGAGTGTACCAGAGGTCGAGCGCCATCTTGTCGGGGTTGGTCAGCTGATGACCGCCATTCACCTGCGCCCAGCCCGTCAGGCCAGGACGCAGCCGGGCACGCTCCCATCCGCCGTCCGGCAGATCGGCGAGATCGCGCGGCAGCAGCGGCCGCGGGCCAATGAACGACATGTCGCCCTTCAGGATGTTCACGAGCTGCGGGATCTCGTCGAACCTTGTGCGCCGCAGGAACCGCCCCACCATGCCGGTGCGCTCGGCGTCGCTCAGCAGGCGACCGTCAGCGGCGCGGGGCGAGCGCATCGACCGGAACTTCAGCAGCGTGAACGGGCGCAATCCATGCCCCGGCCGGACCTGCCGGAAGAGCACCGGGTTGCCCATCTCCACCAGTACCATGAAGGCGGCAAGGAGAGCGATCGGTGCCGTGAACAGCAACAGCCCGGCACTTGTGATGATGTCGAGAAGCCGCTTGATCTCCAGCCAGCGAGGAGCACCGATCGGCATGGGCTCGTCCGCACTGGCGATCACCCCGCCTCCACCAAGACGCAGCGACAGGAGATCCGGCAGGGTGTCGATATCGACGCCGTGACGGCGCGCGATCCCACCCAGCCGTGAGATCAAGCCGGCCGGGAGGCTCTCCAACGGCTTGGTCACGATCAGCCGCTCGGCGAAGATTCCATGGGTTTCGAGATCGACGAGCACATGGTCCAGGTCCTCGGCGCTGCCCAGGACCGGCACGCCGTTGAGCGAGCGTCCCATCAGCTCGCCCCGGTCGCACAGCATGCCGACCGCATAGAAGGCCGATCCCGGGATCGCATCCAGCGCATGCAGGTAGATTGCTGCGCCCTCGCCCGTGCCGAGCAGGAGAACGGGCGTGCGCTGCCGGAACGTGCTGCGGCCACCCTGGCGGCTGATGTACCAGCGGTAGAAGAAGCGCGACCCGGAGAGAAGGGTCACCAGGACGAACCACTGGATTAAAGGGACCGAGCGCCCGATGCCCTCGAGCCGGCCGATCATGAACATCGTCGGGACGAACAGGAAGACGGCAAGGGTGGCGGCACGGGCCACCGCCATCTGATCTGCGGTCGAACTCCAGCGCCAAATGCTCTTGTGAAGGCTCAAGGAAAAGAACACCAGAGCGGAAAGCCCTGCAAAGATGGCCGTGCCGACGATCAGAGCATCGGTGTTCTCGGGGCTCCAGACGTCGCCCGCGCGGAACAGCATTGCCAAGATGAAGGAGACCGCCGCCATGAAGGTATCATGGGCCAGAATCACGATGCGCCGGCCAGTGTGCCCTGGCTTGGTCCATGAGAGAAAACCCGACATCGGCGAAAGCGTCTCCGGCCTATAAGGTCCGACCTATCGGCCCGACCACCACATTATAACTTCGAGCGAACGCAGGAGAACGTCCGCATGAATGGAAGGTAAGCTGGCCTACCTTCCTCCAGTAGGTCGTCAGCAGCGTCCACACCATCCATCAGAGCATGATCGCTCAGGATTCTCAATGTCGCCTGCTCCCGCGCCATCCTCACGTACCGCTCGATTGTCGCATTATGGTGACGAATCTTCGGGCAGCTGTGCTAGAAGAGGCTATCCAATACCTGCCTGCACCTTTACGGGAACAGTGCCTCCGGGCTATGTTGCAAGCGCTGTATGCACAACAGCGGCTGGCGCAGGAGATGGTTCCACGCTGTCGCTGCGGGTCAGCACGTGTGGCCTGCGCTGCGCGAGAGCGTATCATGATCTGCATGCGGCACTCGACATCGCATAGAATGTGCATATCTCCTGGCAAATCCACGGTGGGTTGCTAGAACGTACGTGAACGTTCGGTAACTTTCCATCCTGCGTGCCTGCGGGCGCGTCTTGGGATCGCAACTGGTCGGAGCGCGATGAACGCCATCAACATGCAGACTCGCGGCAATGTTCCTGCCCGCGGCAGGCGGGGTGCAGTCACCACCGCCGCCGATGACCAGGATTCCATCGACCTAGGCGAGCTGCTGGCGATCCTGTGGCGCCGCAAGTGGCTGATTGCCCTGATCGTGGCCCTTGGAACGACGTTAGGGACCCTAGCGGGAACACAGATCGAGAAGCAGTACACCGCGACGGCCGCGGTGATGCTGGAGCCTACCACGCCGGACGGCCAGGTCGTGAACCTCCAGCAGGTCGTTGCCGGTCTGACCGGCGACATCGCCGGGCTGGCGACCCAGGTCCGCCTGCTGACGGCGCGCGATCAGGTCGCACGCGTCATGGACGACATGAACCTGTTCCAGGACCCGGAGTACAATCCGGCCATGGACCCGGAGAACGTGCCGGACAATCTCGACTATGCCATCGGCGGGCCGATCGAGCGGCTGCTGGCCCTGTTGCCGGACAACCTCCTGATCGCTAGCGGCTTGGCGAAGGAGAAGCTGCCTGTTCTGGAAAGCGAGGCTCCTGCACTCAATCGGCAGGCAGCCCTGGACCGGTTTGCCCGCAACCTCCAGGTCAAGCTCGACGACCCTTCCTACGTGATGCTGGTCTCGTTCACCTCGGAGGATCCAGCCAAGGCGGCCAACATCGCCAACCGCATCAGCCAGATCTACGTCCAGGACCAGATCGCGTCGAAGTCCGCAGCCACCATCAGGGCGTCCGGGTGGCTGGAGGAGCGTCTGGTCTCGCTCAAGGCCGAGGTGGCGCAGGCCGAGCAGGCCGTCGAGACGTTTCGTGCCGAGAACGACATCGTCACCACCCAGGACGTGACCCTGAACGACCAGCAGCTATCCGACCTCAATCGGCAGCTGATCGAATCGCGTGCCGAGATGGCCGCTGCGGAGGCCAAGCTGCGGCTGGCGAGGGACATGCGCGGCGGCGGCGTCGGCCTCGACACGATCGGGGAGGTGCTAAACAGCCCCGTGGTCATCGCCCTGCGTAACCAGGAAAGCGACCTGCTGCGGCGCGAGAACGATCTCCGGCAGCAGTTCGGTGCGCGCCATCCACTGATCCAGCAGATCGCTACCGAAAAGCAGCAGCTCTACGGAAAGATTTCCGCCGAGGTGTCGCGGATCATCTCGAACCTCGGCAACGAGGTCCAGGTGATCGGCACGAAGGTGGCGACGCTCGAGCAGGAACTCGATCGGGCGAAGGGCACCACGGTCAAGGACCGCGATGCGGAGATCAAGCTGCGCGAACTGCAGCGCCAGGCAGATGCCAGCCGCGCCCTGTACGAGCAGTTCCTGCAGCGTTCCAAGGAAACCCGCGAGCAGGAAGCCCTGATCGAGCCGGACGCGAAGATCATCTCGGTTGCAGCGCCGCCGAACTTTCCCTCCACGCCGGGCCCGCGCCTGTTCGGGATGGTCGGTTTCGCCGGCAGTCTGGTCGCCGGCTCGCTCTTGTCGCTGCTCCTCGAGCGGCGCGACCGCGGGCTGCGTTCGTCCCGGCAGGTCGAGCGTCTGCTCGGCATGCAGCCTCTTGCGCTGGTGCCACGGCTCGATCGTCTCAAGCGCAATCAGAAGCCGCACCAGTACCTGATGGCCAAGCCGCTATCAGCCTACACGGAATCGATCCGGTCGGTGCTCACCACGCTGAAGCTCTCGTCGATCGACAACCCGCCGAAGGTCATCCTGGTGACCTCGTCGCTCCCGCAGGAAGGCAAGTCCACCTTCGTGGCCAGCCTCGCCGCTTTTGCGGCGCGCTCGCAGAAGAAGGTGATCCTCGTCGACCTGGACCTGCGGCATCCGTCGGTGGCACGCGAGCTCGGGCGCCCGGTGGCAGCCGGCATCGTCGAGTTCATGGTCGGCGACCGCACGCTCGATGAGGTCGTGCAGCATGATCCGGCAACCGGCCTGGATTTCCTGCCGGTCAAGCGGCAGACTGCCAACCCGACCGACCTGCTCGACAGCCAGAAGATGCGCCTGCTGATCGAGACCCTGCGTCAGACCTACGACTACGTGTTCCTGGACTGCGCACCGGTCATGAGCGTGACCGACAGCCGTGTCGCTGCGCTGCTTGCCGACCGGATCGTGTTCTGTGTGCGCTGGTCGAAGACTCCGCAGGACGCGGTGACGCTCTCCTTCGAGACGCTACGCCAGACCAACGTGCCGATCGGCGGCGTCGTCGTCACGCAGGTTGATGTCAAGAAGCATGCCCAGTACGGCTATGGTGACGTTGCCCAGTACTACGGCAAGTACCAGGACTACTACGTGAACTGAACCGAAGTCGGGCTCATGCGTTTTGCGTGGGCCCGGTTCCGGTGGCCCTGCCCGGCCCATTCATTCTATCGCTGGGACGACAGCATTGGCCTTTGTGCTGAACTTGCCGAAGATCGTTCCGATCAAGGGGGTCGGGACCAAGAACCCGCTCATGCGGCTGTTCCTCGACCTGTTTTCGTTCGAGGCACTGTTCGTCCTCTTCCTGTTCGCGGGACGCTACAAGGCCGACCCGCGCTTCGCGTTCTTCCCGGTCGATCCTACCGTCCTGTTCCTGGTCGCCAGCATGGCGATCGGGCTGATCCTCCTGTTCCAGGAGAAGATCTACCTGCCCGGCACCTACGCCCTTGGGATATGGGTGGTCTTCATTGTCTATCTGTGGATCAGCATGGTCTGGGGCGTCGGTCGCTCCTACGGCCGCGAGAAGGTCATGCTCGCGACCGTGATGAACACGTGGTGCCTGATTGCAGGTGCCATGATCATGGCAAACTCCCGGGAACGGGTGAGCCGGTTCATGAGGCTCGTGATCATGTTTGCCTTCTGGCTAGGCATCGAGGCGTTGATCGCCTGGAGCAAGCAGGGCTTCCGTGGGCGGATCCTCATCAACAACGGCGACAGCTACCTTGGCTTCGGTCGTGTCTGCGGCCTCGGCGCCATCATCGCCTGCGCCTTCTGGGCGACCCGCAAGGGGCTGGACTTCACGCGCATCGGCCTGATGGCGCTGCTTGGCATGTTCATGCTGGTCCTGCTCATCGGTGGCGGCCGTGGACCCCTGATCGCCGGCATCGTACCCATGCTACTGATCGCCGTGATCGGCTGGAGGGTCAGCCGTAGCGGGCGGGTCCGGGTGATGAAGATGCAGATCCCGATCCTGATCGCCCTTGTCGGGATCATCGGGGTCATCGTGTATTCCTTCACCTCGCCGGATGCCGATCTGGGCGCGCTTGCCACGCTCAATCGCTTTCGTGGCATCGTCAGCGGCGACCTTGAGAGTCATTCGGACCTTCGCCGGAGCCTGAACCTCGAGAACGCCATCCTGGGGATCTCGCGCGCGCCGATTTTCGGACATGGAATTGGCAGCTGGCCGATCATCGTCAACAACTCGGATTACCAGGACCATCCGCACAACATGATCCTGGAGATCCTCTACGAGTCGGGCCTCGTAGGTTTGGCCATCGTCGCCTGCGTGTTCATCGTTCTCACCCGCAAGATCAACGTCCACCGGCTCCGGACAGACCCGCTTCTCCTGGCCGCAGCCATGATGAGCGTGAACGTTTTCATGAATGCGATGACCTCGGGCGATCTCCCCGAGAACCGGCAGGTGTTCGCGATGCTGGGCCTCTTGCTGGTGCGGTCGCCGGAGGAAGAGGAAAGCGAGGATGCCGCGGAGGACGACGATGATTCGTCGCCAGAGGGCGATGAGCCGCCGGACATCGATGAAGAAGGCGACCTGTCCGAGTTCCGCCGGCTCCGCCCGCGAACGGAAGAGCGTTGGATGCAGGCCGATGAACCGCTCTAGGGCCAACTGGCGGGCCGATCCGTCCAGCCACACGGGCCGCTGCGGTGCCCTGTGGCTACCCTCAGCACCGCCAACACACTCGCGTGACCGACTGACCGGCGACAATTGACCACGGTCCTGTTCCCGTTGATCGACGGCGCTCGGGATAGCAGTGTCCCCAGCGTCCGCCGACGGGGCCCGGCATTCAGATCCGATCTCTCCGGCGTTATTGAAGTCATCCAGGGAAGACACGCCGGATGGTGTTCAGCTCGTATCCGTTCCTGTTCGGCTTTCTTCCGATCGTGCTGGCACTGTGCTGGAGTTGTCGTCTCCTGGCACCGCCGCAGGTCGCGGTGGTTCTGCTGGGAGCGGCGTCCATCTGGTTCGCCGGCTACTGGGACTGGCACTACCTGCCGCTCCTGCTTGGCACGATCCTCTTCAACTTCATCATGAGCTGGGTGATCCACAGCCAGAAGACGGATCAAGCACGCCGTCTTGCGCTATTCGTGGGTGTCGCCGGCGACCTGCTCTGCCTCGGCTATTTCAAGTATTCCATGTTCGTCGTGGGCAATCTGGAGGAACTGCTGGACAGCGAGTTCGGCTGGCCGATCGTCATCCTGCCCATCGGTATCTCATTCTACATCTTCACCCAGATCGCCTTCCTAGTGGACATCTGGCGTGACCGCAGCCGTCCCTACGGCCTGATCGAGTACATCCTGTTCGTCACCATCTTCCCGCATCTGATCGCCGGCCCGATCATCCACCACAAGGAGATGATCCCGCAGTTCCGCAGGGACAGCTTCGCCCGGTTCGACCTAGCGAACGTCAACACCGGCATCGCCTACTTCGTGTTCGGCTTGGCGAAGAAGGTGCTGATCGCCGACAACATCGCGCCGGTGGCGGATGCAGTGTTCCAGGCGGCCGACCGCGGCGACCCGATCAGCACGCTTGAAGCTTGGTTCGGCACGCTCGCCTATGCCCTGCAGCTGTTCTTCGACTTCTCGGGCTATGCCGACATGGCAATTGGCCTGGGCTTCATGCTCGGGGTGGTGTTTCCCCAGAATTTCGATCGCCCTTACCGGGCCACGTCGATCGGCGACTTCTGGCGTCGCTGGCACATCACCCTGTCGCGCTTCCTGCGCGACTACCTCTACATCCCTCTTGGCGGCAACCGGCACGGCTTCCCGCGTGAACTCCTGGCCCTGTTCGTCACCATGCTGCTCGGCGGCATCTGGCATGGAGCCGGCTGGACCTTCGTCATCTGGGGGGTGATGCACGGCTCCTACCTGGTCATCCAGCGCCTCTGGCAGCGTATGCGGGGCGGAAAGCCGCCGCGTGACGAGAAGCCACGGCTTGGCCTGGGATGGCTGATCACCATGCTGGCGGTGCTGGTCGCGTGGGTCCCCTTCCGCGCCACCACGCTGGACGGCACGTTCGGCATCTGGCAGGCGATGATCCTGCAAGGACCGATGGCGCCGGATGCCTGGCGCTGGGTGCTTCGGCCGATCGCGGGAACATTGGAACAGGTCGGCGTCACCTTCGGCGGCCCTGGCTATGTCCGTCTCCGGCTTTGGGGCAGTGCCGGGCCAATCATCGTCCTCGCCTTGGGCCTCGCCTTGTTCCTGCCCAGGTCCGATGTCCTGGCGGAAAGCCTGTTCGGCCTGCGCAGGCTGGACGGTGCCGGCATGATTCAGGTCGGGTGGCGCGCAGTGGCGCTAGGCGTAGCGTTCTTCGCCTCGGTCATCTACCTCGGCTACCACACGACCTTCCTCTACTTTCAGTTCTGAGAGGACCGCATGGAACGGAAATTTCTTGCGGTCTTCGCGGCAACCGCCCTGTTTCTCGCCGGCTGCATGGTCGGCTTGAACTGGTACGTCGACCCTTTCGCGCGCCATGCCTCGGTCGACGACGGGTTCGACCGCGGCCCCGCCTACACCCTGAACCGGCGTCTCTTCAAACTGATCGCCTTCGACCGGTGGATGGCGGAGCACCAGGGGGGGCCTCCCTCGCTCGTCATCGGGGACAGCACCGCCAATCAGCTCGACGACGAGGCGCTGACCGCCATCACCGGTCGTCCCTGGTACAGCATGGCGTTCGGCGGCGCCGGGCTGAACGAGATGACCGAGCTCGCGGACTACGTGCTCGACAACTACCCGGTGAAGGAGATCGTCTGGGGCGTGCCCTTCACCCGCATGATGGGCGATGTCGAGAGCGACATGCCGCGCTCCATCGAGATGGCCAATTCGCCGTGGAAGCACATGTTCACCTACGAGGCACTGCAGGCTTCGCTGCTCGTGCTGCGCTCGACCTGGACCGGGGTCGGCTTCAATGACCCTGCCCTCGACACCGGGGGAGAGGATGTCGTGACCTATCAACTGAGTCGGACGAAGACGGAGATGTCGGGGCGGCCGTGGCCGGCCAAGGAACTGGCGGCACTCGCACAAACGCTGGCCCGTGCCGAAGAACGCGGCATTCCCGTCACCATCCTGATCCCTCCCGTGCATCCTCGCACCGCCGAGATGTTCCGGCAGGACTTCGCGGATCGATATGCCCAGTATCGGGAGTTTCTTGCGCCGTACTGCGTGGTCGACTTCACGACACCGGAGGAGGCCAGCCGCTGGCCGGCCGCCATGTTCGGCGACTCCGTCCACCTGAGCCGCCGGGACAAGCCGCTGCTGACCGAAGCGCTCGGCCGCGCACTGCCCGCCCCCTGTGCCACGACCGGTCCGCGCAATGGCAAGCCGCAGGTAACGTCCGCAAACGACTGAACGGTGCTCACGGGGCCAATCGCTCTCTTGTGACGCGCCCCGCTCCCTCCGGCGGCAGGCGGAGCGGAACCCCCTGCCCGGCACGGGGTTTACTAACCATCGAAACCACAGCCAAGGGTGACCAAGATGGCTTCCGGAACGATGGACAAGATCAAGGGCGGTGTGAAGGAAGTAGCTGGCAAGGTGACCGGCGATCAACGCACCGAGACGGAAGGCAAGACCGACCAGACCAAGGGTGATGTCAAGAACGCCACCGACAATGTCAGCGAAGCCGCCAAGGGCGTGCGGGACAGCCTGACGGGCGACAAGACTCCACGCCACTAAGGCGCGTTTTTAGTTCATGAGTTCTTGGGTCGTCGGGCTCGTTCCTCACATTGGACGGGCCCGATTGTCGTGTGGCGGTTCGGCCGTAGCAGAACCGCCATCCGTTCAGTGGCTCTCCTGGACGTGCGCCTCGAGGAACCAGAGCGACTTGTCGAGCGAACGGGATGCCGCGGTGAAGATGTCGGCCGTGGTGGGGTCACCGGCCTCGTCCGTTTCGTCGATGGCCTTGCGGACACGGTTCGCGACGTCGCCATAACGTTCGATCAGCGCCTTGAGATGATCCTCGACGGCATAGATATCAGTCGGATAAGCCGGCACCTTGGTCGTCGCCGCTACCGCCTGAACGCTTCCAAGCGCCGTGCCGCCCAACTGGGTCACCCGCTCTGCGATCGTGTCGACATGGGTGTCGAGTTCGTCCCGGAACTGATCGAGCATCTCGTGGATGGCGATGAAATGCGGACCTTTCAGGTTCCAGTGTGCCTGTTTGGTTGCCAGGGCGAGGTCGATCGCCGCTGCCAGATTCTCGTTGAGGATCCCGATCACCGTAGCCTTGGCGTTGGTGGAAACATCGTTCTTGGTTGGATGCGTTCTCATCACAGTCATCTCCTTTTCCACGTCCTATATGGTGCGCAAGCCGGCGTCGTCGCAACTGCGGGTCGGACTGGGCGTTCCGTAGAAGCCCGGCGGCATACGCATAATGTGCAGCGCCGCCAGTATCGTCTGCCGGGCAGTTGTGGCATCAGCGACGCACCGGGAGATGTCGGATAGGCACGCTCGCTTTTCATGAGCGGCTTCACCGACTACACCCCCTTCGCAACGGATTGCGTGTCTCCAGTGAGACCGTTCAGTTACGCACTACCTGGACCACCATGTCAGTCGACGTCTCGATCATCGTTCCCGTCTACAACGAGGAGGACAATGTCCGCCCGATGTACGAGGCGATCCGCGACGCGGTAGCCGGCCTCGACCGTACGGTGGAATTGGTCTTCGTTGATGATGGTTCGCGCGACAGGACCGTCGAGCGGCTGTGCGAGCTCCCGAGGCAGGGCAGGCCAATTCTTCGCATCGTCAAGTTCCGTCGCAACTATGGTCAGACCCAGGCCATGATGGCCGGTATCGACGTCGCGCGTGGCAAGGTGCTGGTCACCATGGACGGCGACCTGCAGAACGACCCGCGCGACATACCGCGTTTCCTGGAGCAGATCGACGCGGGTCACGACCTCGTCGTCGGCTGGCGGAAGGACCGCAAGGACCATTGGTCGCGGGTGCTGCCATCCAAGGTCGCCAACCGGCTGATCGGCTGGGTGACGGGTGTGCCGATCAAGGACAATGGCTGCTCGCTGAAGGCCTACCGCGCGGACCTGATCAAGAAGATCCCGCTCTACTCCGAGATGCACCGCTTCATTCCCGCGATGAGCTCCCTGGCACGGCCGAAGATCGCGGAGATCGTGGTCCGCCACCATCCTCGCGTGCACGGCTCGTCCAAGTACGGCTTCTCGCGCATCTACAAGGTCTTCGTGGACCTGATCGCAATCCGCACCGTGCTCACCTTCGCCCGCTCACCACTCCTGTGGCTGGGTGGGCTGACCTTGGTGACGTTCCTGATCACGACGCTGGCGGCCATGTCTGCCGTGGTATTCGCGGACACCTCCTATGCCGGGTCGTCCGTGGTGTTCGCAGGCGTGACGCTCCTCTTCGGCGCGCTCAGCCTATTCCTGATCTTCCTGGCCTTCCTGGGCCAGCTCATCTGGGGAGCACGCTCGAAGAGCCTGGCTCCCTTCGTCGACCTAGCCGTTCAACCTGCCGGTCGGGAAGTACCGTGACCCTGCCAACTTCCGATGTCATCCTCGGCACGCCCGCGATCCCGACGCGCAGCGACCAGACCTCGACCATCCCTGCGCCCGGCCAGACGGCCCGGCCGCCGACCGATCTGGTCCTCTCGGTGGTCGTGCCGGTCGCGCGCGAGACGGACACGATCCTGACCGATCACCAGCGCCATGCGCTTGCGTTGGAAATCCTGGGCCCGGTCGAGTTCGTCTACGTGGTGGACGGTCATCTGCCGCGGACCACGTCGGCGCTGGAGAAGATGGCGCGTGCCTCGGGCGGGACGGTGCGTGTCCTCGTCTTCAACCAGGCGTTCGGCGAAGCGGCGGCCCTGTCGATCGGCTTCAAGCATGCACGGGCCGACAGGATCCTGACGCTCGTGCCGGAGCCGCAGGTCGACCCGGCAGATCTCCCCGCCCTTGTCCGGGGGCTCGATCGTGCAGACATGGTCGTCGCCAAGCGGACCAGCGGCGTCGGCGGGTCGGTGTTCGGCGCGGGCAAGATGGAATGGGTGTTGAAGCGCCTGCTCCAGTCGCCTTTCGCCGATCTCCGCTGCCGGGTCAGGGCACTGAAGAAGGAGGTCGGCGAAGAGATCGTTCTGTACGGTCACCAGCATCGCTTCTTCCCGCTGCTTGCCCTGCGCCACGGCTTCAAGGTCATCGAGCAGACGGTGCGACCGGGCGATGGGCTGCCCCTCAGGGACACATCAGCGCCGCTCGACTACAGCATGATCCTGGACGTCGTGACGGTATTCTTCTTGTTGAAGTTCCTGAAGAAGCCCTTCCGCTTCTTCGGTGGCTTCGGCATTGCCGTCCTGGCCCTGGGCCTGCTCGCCACCGGCTGGCTGGTCTTCGCGCGGCTCACCTTCGGCACGCCGCTGGTGGACCGCCCCGCCCTCATTCTCTCCTCCCTGATGGTGGTCCTGGGCGTGCAGATCATCGCGGTCGGGTTGATCGGCGAGATCGTGACGTTCGCCTATACCAAGGACATGCGCGACTACCGCATCGACCGCATCATCGAGTAGGACGCCAGGCGCTGAAGCGTGGCGGCCCTGGTGTCACTGGAGCAAGGTGACGGGCCCGCCACGGCGCCAAACGCTAGAGAACGGCGAAGAAAACGATGATCATGGCGATGACCGCGAGCGCGACGCTGATGCCGAGCACATAGCGCACCCGGCCGAGCTTCTGGCCCTGTCGGGCGGCGGTGGGTGCCTTGACGGCGCTGGAATCGTGCCGGTCAGGCTCGGCCACACGGGGTTCGGAATTGGCCATGGCAGGTCGCTCCAGTTCGGTGATCTCGTCCGGATGAACGGTCCGCCGACTGGGCGGTTCCGGCAATCACGAGGCTGACCTGTTGAACAACGGCGACTGCCCTGGCCACTCCGGCTATGCTTTTGCTCGACCACGTGCAGAACAGCAGGCCGGATCCGCATGCATACGAGGTGGCTCGCGACCCACTGGGTGACAGGTGCGGGCTTCATGGCCGGGGGCTTCCTTGCCATGGCCCCGCTCCTCCTTCTAGTCCTGCCAGCGGCGATCTTCCTGATCTTCCTGCACGCGCCGGGCTATATGATCCATCAGGTGGAGGAGCACGCCGGCGATCGGTTCCGGACATTCGTGAACGACCGGATGTTCGGCGGGCTCGACGTTCTGCGCAGCGTCGACATCCTGGTCATCAACCTGCCGCTCGTCTGGGGTCTGAATGCCGCCGCACTCTACGTGGCGTTCATCTGGGGCGAAGGGTTCGGCTTGGCGGCACCCTATGCCATGCTGGTCAATGCCTTCGCCCATGTCGGAGCTTCGGTAAAATTCAAAGGCTACAATCCCGGCCTTGCCACTTCGATCCTCGTCTTCGTACCGCTCAGCGTCGTGACGATCTGGGTCATCGGGGCACTGCCCTCGGTGGATCTGATGCACCATGCGATCGGCGTGGTCATCGCCTTGCTCGTCCATATCCTGATCGTGGTGCACTCCGCATCGCGCCATGCCGCCTTGAAGGTCGCGCCATGCTGAATGGATCGCGTGGGAGCCGCCACGGTTCACGTCGGCCTCAGCCCCGGTACCTGACCACCTCCACTTCCGGCACGGCCCGGCCGTCATAGACGGTGAGCTTGGCCAGGCGGACCCGGCAGCCGTCGACCTGGGCGTCCTGGAATACGAACGCGATCAGATCTTCCGCCCAGCTCTCCAGAAGCGGCTGGTGCGGGCGCCTGGGCCAGACCTCGGTCA